>JBOGIN010000303.1:0-5592 GCA_050742275.1 Vicinamibacteraceae bacterium | reverse complement strand
ATCGCTGACCACCTCCTGGTCGGCGGGCGCGCAAACGGTGCGTGCCGCAGACCGCCTCGTCGACTCGGTCGGCGTGAACATCCATCTGCACTACAACAACACGCCGTACCGCGAGCGGTTTCCTTTGGTCGAGCGTCGGCTCATGGAGCTCGGCGTGCGCCACGTGCGCGACGGGCTCGTCGACACCCCATGGCAGGCGTACTACGACCGCCACAACGCGCTGGGCGAGGCGGGCATCAAAGGGACGTTCATCACCTCCCCGGAGCAGAGCCGAGAGCTCTGGATCGCCTATCCCGCACGAATGAAGCAGAGCTTCGAGGCCTACGAAGCGCCGAACGAATACGACCTCAAGGGCCGGCGAGACGATTGGGCGCCGATCCTGACCGACACGCTGAGACGCCTGCGGAGCCTCGAGAACGAGCTTCGCGCCACACGGTTTCCCCTCCTGGGGCCGTCGCTCACGACGGCCGCCGCGTACGCGGAGCTCGGAGACGTCAGCGCTTACTACGACTTCGCCAACCTCCACAACTATTACGGCGGACGCCATCCCGGCACGCGAGGCTGGGGCCGGAACGGCTATGGCAGCATCGGCTGGCATTTCGATCTGGTGGACCGATACGCGCACGGCAAGCCCATCGTCAGCACGGAGACCGGATATCAGGACGACCCGGCGGAGGAGAATTGGGTTCCGGCGGACGTCGCGGGTCGCTACACGCCGATCATCATCCTGGAGCACTTTCGGGTGGGCGTCGTGCGGACGTTCTTGTACGAGCTGATCGACTTTCCCAAGTCCGGCAGCTGGGGGCTGGTGGAGTCGGATGGTACGCCCAAGCCGGCGTTCACCGCGGTCAAGAACCTGCTAACCCTGCTTGCGGATCCCGGACCACAGTTGCCGCCGGAGGATCTGGAGTACACCGTCCGCGACGACACTGGCGATCTCCGCCACGTCGCCCTCCGGAAACATGACGGCACCGCCTTCGTCGCGCTGTGGCGCGTGCGTCAGAGCTACGATCAGAACAAGGGGCAGCAGACGAACGTGGCGCCGCAAGGCGTCGTGATGACCGTGCCTGGCGAGATGCGCCACGTCCGCACGCACGAGTGGCAGGTCGACGGCTCGATGTCGACCACGGCGTGGTCGTCGTCGTCAGCGATGAGCGCCGTGCCGGTGGCCGATCGGCTGGTGATCGTCGAGATGGCGCCGGCACTACCCGCGAGTGAGAACCGCTGACTATCCAACCGATGTCGGCTGGTTCATCTCGTCTGGGGTGTGCTTGACGGGATCGAGGAACGGCATCATATCCCGGAGACGCGCGCCGACCTGCTCGAGCATTTGGTGCTGCTCGCTTCGTCGAATCTCGTTGAACCAGGGACGACCCTTGTCGTTCTCCTCGATCCACGAGCGTGCGTACGTGCCGTCCTGGACCTCTTTGAGCAGCTGCTGCATGGCGCTGCGCGTCTCGTCGGTGATGATGCGTGGCCCGGCGGTATAGTCCCCGTGCTCGGCGGTGTCGCTCACCGAGTAGCGCATGTAGTTCAACCCGCCGCGGTACATGAGATCGACGATGAGCTTCAGCTCGTGCAGGCACTCGAAGTACGCAATCTCCGGCTGATAGCCGGCCTGGACCAGCGTCTCGAAGCTTGCCTTCACGAGCGCGCTCACACCGCCGCAGAGCACCGCCTGCTCGCCGAAGAGATCAGTTTCCGTCTCTTCGGCGAATGTCGTCTCGATGACGCCGGCGCGGGCCACACCCAGTGCCGCTGCGTACGAGAGCGCGAGCGCCTTCGCCTGTCCCGTGGCGTCCTGGTGCACGGCGAGGAGCGCCGGCACGCCGCCGCCCTCGACGAAGACCTCCCGTACGCGGTGGCCGGGCGACTTGGGCGCAATCATCGTGACGTCGACATTGTCGGGCGGGACGATGGTGCCGAAGCGGATGTTGAAGCCATGCGCGAACATCAACACCTTGCCTGCGGCGAGATGAGGCGCGACGTCGTGAGTGTAGATCTTGGACTGCTCCGTGTCCGGGGCGAGCATCATCACGACATCCGCCCACGCTGCCGCATCCGCGATGCCGCTGGCCTCGAGGCCTGCGCTCACCGCCCTGGCGGCTGACTTGCTGCCAGGCCGCAAACCCACGCGCACGGCCACGCCGCTGTCCTTGAGATTGAGCGCATGCGCGTGTCCCTGGGATCCGTAGCCGATGATGGCGACGTTCTTGCCCTGGATGAGTGAGAGGTCAGCGTCTTTCTCGTAATAGATGTTGGCCACGTTACAGTCTCCAATTGGACCCGCGTCTACGTGCACGCGCCGCTTCTCATGCTGTGAAGGCCGGACCTACACGGAATACGAGACCGACACGTCGTCGGTCGGGTGCTCGGTGTGGCTCGTGCCGCTGGTGACCGAGACACCTTCGGTGGACGTGGCGCCGCCACGTACCATCGCAATCGTCCCGGTCCGTGCCATTTCGAGGACGCCGTACGGCCGGAGCACCTCGACGAAGCTGTCGACCTTGTCCTCGGTGCCGGTGATCTCGACGACGAGCGAGCTGGGGGACACGTCCACCACACGCGCGCGATAGACCTCGACGAGCTGCATGACGTGCGCCCGTGTCTCCGGCGTGGCGCCGACCTTGATCAGCGCGAGATCGCGCAGCACGGTCGGTGTGCTGGTGACGTTGTCCACCCGCAGCACGTTGATCAGCTTGTAGAGATTCGCTTCGACCCGGCGCGCACCGAGCTCGTCGGTGTCGACCGCGATCGTCATGCGCGATACCCCAGGCGTCCCGGTGTGACCGACCGTCAGCGATTCGATGTTGAAGCCGCGGCGGCGAAACAACGACGCCACGCGGGTCAGCACGCCCGGGACGTTCTCGACGAGGACGACGAAGGTATTCATGCGTCCGCTCCTGTCTCGACAATGGCGCTCGGCCGGCGAATCATCGCGTCCAGGTCTGCGCCGGCAGGCACCATGGGAAATACCGAATCCTCCTGCTCGACCTGGAAATCGATGACGACCGTGCCCTCGGACTCACGCGCCGTCTGGACGGCTGGCACGACCTCCGCGCGCGAGCGCACGCGCACGCCCTTCAACCCGAACGCTTCCGCCAGCTTGGCGAAGTCCGGGTTCGCCAGGGGTGTCGCGGCGTAGCGGCGCTCGTAGAAGAACTCCTGCCACTGGCGCACCATGCCGAGATATCCATTGTTGATGATCGCGACGTTGAGATCGATGTGCTCCTGGGCGATGGTTGCGAGCTCCGCCATCGTCATCTGGAAGCCGCCATCCCCCACGACCACCCAGACCTCGGCGTCGGGCCGGCCGACCTTCGCCCCGATGGCGGCGGGGAGCGCGAACCCCATGGTTCCGAGGCCGCCGGAGGTGATGAGCGAGCGCGGTTGGTCGTGATGATAGTACTGCGCCTCCCACATCTGGTGCTGTCCGACGTCGGTCACGACGATCGCCTCACCCTTGGTCGTCTTCCAGATGTCATGGATGACGTGCGCGGCGTAGAGATGTCCGCTGTCGGGAAGGTTCTGGATGTCCCGCACCGCGCTGTCGCCCTTCAGGTGCGAGATGTGATCGAGCCACGCGCTGGGGTCGCACGCCTCGATGTAGGGCAGCAGCTCCTCCAGGACTTCCCGCAGGTCGCCGACCATGCCGACGTCCACCTTGACGTTCTTGTCGATCTCCGCCGGGTCGATCTCGATGTGGATCTTGCGGGCATGCGGCGCATACGTCTTCAGGTTCCCCGTCACGCGGTCGTCGAAGCGCATGCCGAAGGCGAGCAGCAGGTCTGCCTCCTGAATCGCCGTGTTCACCCAGGCCTCGCCGTGCATTCCCATCATGCCGAGGTTCAACGCGTGGCTCGCCGGGAAGCCGCCGAGACCGAGCAGCGTCATGGCAACCGGGATGTGCGCATGCTCCGCGAAGCGACGCACGACGTCCATCGCACCGGACAACAGGATGCCGTGGCCGGCGAGAATCACCGGGCGCTTCGCCGCATGGATCAGCGCCGCGGCTCGCTCGAACTCCGACGCGGACGGCCAGTGGTTCGGCCGGTAGCCGGTGAGCTTGGGCTCCGGCGGCCACTCGAACTCGCACGAGCTCTGCTGCGCGTCCTTCGTGATGTCGATGAGCACCGGCCCGGGCCGGCCGGAGCGCGCCACGTAGAACGCCTCCCGCACCACGCGTGCCACCTCGTTGGGCCTGGAGACGAGGTAGTTGTGCTTCGTGATCGGCAGCGTGATCCCCGTGATGTCGGTTTCCTGGAACGCGTCCGAGCCAATCAGCTTGCTGCCCACCTGGCCGGTGATGCAGACGATCGGAGACGAGTCCATCATGGCGGTGGCGATGCCGGTCACCATGTTGGTGGCGCCCGGACCAGACGTGGCGACGGCGACCCCCACGCCCCCCGTCGCGCGCGCAAACCCGTCCGCCATGTGCGTCGCACCCTGCTCGTGCCGAACCAGGATGTGCCGGATCGGGTAATCGAGCATGGCGTCGTACGCGGGAAGGATCGCGCCGCCGGGATAGCCGAAGACGCACGTCGTTCCCTCACGCACCAGGGATTCCCACAAGATCTGGGCTCCGGTCTTCTTCATGGTTCTCGTCTCCGCGAGGAGTCTGACCGCCCCTCGCCTCGCTCTGATGTCCTCACGTAGCGCGCGGCTTTCAGGCGCGCGTCCGCGGGGCGTGAAGGCCCCGCGCTACATCGGATTTGCCGCTGACGCGCCATTTGCCGACGTCACGGCGCCGTGTGCCGCAGACGACACGAGCCGCGCGTACTTCGCGAGCACGCCGGTCGTATAGCGCGGCGGCGGTGGCGTCCACTCGGCCAGCCGCGCCTTGATTTCCTGGTCGCTCAAATCGACGGTGATCGATCGCTGGTCGGCGTCGAGGCTGACCACATCGCCGTCCCGCAGCGCGGCAATCGGACCGCCCGCCGCCGCTTCGGGCGCAACATGTCCAACCATGAGGCCGCGCGTCGCGCCCGAGAACCGGCCGTCGGTGACGAGCGCGACGGCGTCGCCCAGCCCGGCGCCCATCAGCGCGCCGGTCACGGCGAGCATTTCCCGCATTCCCGGCCCGCCCCGCGGTCCTTCATTCCGGATGACGACGACGTCGCCCGCTTGGATGCGTCCTTGTTGGACCGCCTGGAAGGCGCGCTCCTCGGTGTCGAACACGCGGGCAGGGCCTTGGTGCTGCAGCCGGTTGTGGCCGGCGATCTTCACCACGCAGCCATCGGGCGCCAGGTTGCCCTTGAGGATCACGAGCCCGCCGCGCGGCTTCAGTGGATTCTGTAGCGGACGGACGACCTCCTGGCCTGTGGTCTCGGTGGCGAGCGCTGCCTCGTCGGCAATCGTCTTCCCCGTCACCGTCACGGCATCGCCGTGAAGCAGCCCCGCCTCGCTGAGGCGCTTGGCGACGAGGCGTTGCCCGCCCGCGCGGTAGAGATCGTGCGCCACGAAGCGGCCGCCCGGCTTGAGATCGCAGAGCAGCGGTGTCCGTGCGCCAATGGTATTGAAGTCCTCGATATCGAGCGGCACGTTCGCCTCGCGCGCAATCGCGAGCAGATGGAGTACGGCGTTGGTCGATCC
>JBOGIN010000302.1:0-6755 GCA_050742275.1 Vicinamibacteraceae bacterium | reverse complement strand
GCATTGGACTAAGGTCGCCGTAGTTGCTCCGCCTCGGCGAACAGCTCGAGCCAGGGCGCGTTGTCCGGCACTTGCGCGCCCTCCTCCGTACGCAAGGCAAGCACCGCATCCAGGTCGGCACGCGCATCCTCACCGGCAGCGACTGCGAGCCGCGCGCGCTCGAGTCGCGCACACGTTTGCAGGTAATGCACCCGGTTGCCGCAGCCCTCCAGCGTCGCGGCGCGTCGCAGCGTTTCGAGCGCCTTGTCGATCCACTCGCGGCTCTTCGCGAGCCGCGCCATCTCGATCTGCAGCTCGGCAAGCGTGACTGCCGCATCGTACCGATGAGGCTGCATTTCATGGATTCGCGCGGCGAGATCGAGACCGCTCGGCAGCCCGTCGCTTCGGCCGCTGGTGCGCGCGTCGACGAGCCGGGTTCTCGCGAGCAGGACTTGTGCCGCCGTGAGCCCGCTGTGCACGTCGAGGGCGCGTGAAAGGCAGGCGCGGGCTTCGGCCGCCCGATTCGAGGCCAGGTGAACCTCCGCCATCGCCAGCCACACGTCGTACGAGCTGCGTCGGACCTCCAGCGCTCGCTCGTAGGATGGCAGCGGACTGCTTCCCGCCAGGCGCAGCACATCTCCTCTGAGCTTCCACACTTCCTCGAGATCTGAATCGTCTGCGAGGATCTCGTCACAGATGTCCGCGGCGCTGTCGAGATCGCCGTCCGCCAACCGCCGCACGGCGTCGGCGTAGCGCGCCTGCCACGCCGGCAAGTCCTGCTTCAGCCGCCGAGCCTCCTCAAAGGCGATTGCAGCCTGCTCGAGACGGGTCCGCGCCATGCAGCGCTGGTCTTCAGCGCCCATCCGACTCAGGTGTCGCTCCGCTGCGCGCAGCTCCTCGAAATGCAGCGCGAGGTACAGCCGCCCCAGCTCGAAGTACGCTCCCGCGAGATCACGCACGCGATCGATCGAGCGCTCCATGTCCTCACGCGCCCGGCGCAGATCGCCGCGACGGAACCAGGCGACGCCCCGGTAGAAGCGTGCCCACCCAATCGCCGGTTGCTGCGCCAGAACGCCGTCGAGACGCGCGATCACCGCGTCGAGGCGCGGGAAGTGACGTACGAGGTCGCCGCGCACGCGGTAGAGCTGCGTGTCCCACGCGGCAATCTCACGCGCCACCTCCAGCGCAGGAAGCCAGTCCTGCTCGAGGTCCACGACGTCGCGAGGAAGCGTCGGCGCCTCGTTGACCCGCTTCCGCACGTACGACGTGAACCAGCGCGGCGAGACGTCCCGCCGCTCGGGCGCATTCAGGTAGTGATCGAGCGCATCGATGACCCCGGTCATCGACTGGAAGCGATCCTCCCGCCGCTTGGACATGCAGCGCAGGATAGTTGCCTCGAGATCGCGTGGAATCTCGGCGTTGTACCGGCGCGGGAAGGGCGGATCCTCGTGAATGACCTGGTGCAGCACGTCCACGAGGTGGTCGGCTACGAAGGGCGGCCGACCGACAGTCTTCCAGTAGAGCGTCGCACCCACACCGTACACATCGGTCCGCGCGTCGACCGCGTGGACCTCACCGCGCGCCTGCTCCGGCGCCATCAAGCCGGGTGTTCCGAGGATCTGACCGTCCTGGCTGATCGTCGCGCCGAGCTCGCTTCGTAAATCACGCGCGATGCCAAAGTCGGTCACGTACGCCCGACCGTCCAGATCGAGCAGAATGTTCTCCGGCTTGACGTCGCGATGCACGATGCCTTCGCGGTGGGCATGAGCGAGCGCATCCGCGACCTGCCGTATGACATGGACGGTCGCGCGAATGTCGAGGGCCGTGCTCGCCAGGCTCCCGCCCGGCACGTATTGCATGACGATGTAGGGAAGCCCCTCGATCTCACCCGCTTCGTGGACCTGAACAATCGACGGATTGTTCAACCGGGCCGCGAACCTCGCTTCGCGAAAGAAGCGCTCCAGCTCTGCCGGCCGATCCTGATCGAGGTACTTCAGGGCGACGGAACGCCCGAGCTGTGTGTCGCGGGCGAGGAACACCGCACCCGCGCCTCCACGGCCGAGCTGACGGACAATGACGTAGCGCTCGGGCGCGGGCGGCCAACCCTGCTCGACCAACCCCTCGGACCCCAACAGATCTGCCGTGACGGCAGTCTCCGCAAGCGCTTGCTCCTCCTCCATGGAAGCCTTGATCTTACCGCGTTCAAGGACCAAGAAACCTGCTTGATTCGTTACGATAGGGCCCTAGGAGATGTCGACGTGTTCCCCACCACGGTCTGGACCATTGTGAGGGCCGCAGGCGCGCAGGACCCAACTGCTCTCGAGCAGGTGGCGCAGGAGTATCGGGCTCCCGTCTTGTCCTTCATTCGCACCCGCGGCATCGGCCCCGAGCAGGCCGAAGATCTCTGTCAGGATGTCTTCGTCCGCCTCCTGAAAGGTGACGTACTCGCCAAGGCGGACGCGGCAAAGGGCCGGTTTCGCAGTCTGTTGTGCACGGTCACGATCCGGGTCATCCAGGACTGGAACCGCCGGCAACCTCGGATGGTGCAGGAAGAGATCGATATAGCCGTGGCGGCCCCATCCTTCGACCGGCTCTGGGTGCAGTTCCTCCTGGAACGAGCGCTCAAGCAGCTCAAACAGACGAGCCCCAAGTCGTACGAGGTCATCCGCGGCCATCTGGCGGGCGAGAAGCCGAACCGCAACAAGCTCTGGATCTCGCGCAGCAAGCTCATCTCCCTGATACGCCGAGAGATTGCGACGACGTGCCGCACCCAGCGGGAGGTCGAGCAGGAGATCGCCTACCTTTCGCCTTACCTGCGGCCGCGGGAAAAATACTGAGACAAGGTCAGGCGTCCCGCGAAGAACCAAGAAGGAACCGGGATCTCTTGGGGAGTTTCACAAGAACAGGCATCGTGGAGGGCCAAGCATGCGCGTGATTTTGATCGTCGGGACGGCAAAGGGTGCGTTCATCGCTCGGTCGGACGCCGCTCGGCGGACGTGGCAGATCGAGGGGCCCAGCTTCAAGGGCTGGAAGGTGACGGCGACGGCGAGAACGCCGAGCGGACGATATCTGTTCGCGACGGCAAGCGACGTCTATGGTGTCGGAATCCATACGGGCACCGACCTCGAAAACTGGCGGCAGATCACCACGGCCCCTGCTTACCCGGAAGGCGGCGACCGAAAGCTGAACCAGATCTGGACGTTTCACTGCGGAGACTCACGCCACTACGCCGGTGTCGACACCGCCGGTCTCTTCACGAGTGACGATGACGGCGAAACGTGGCAGCCGGTGGGCGGCCTCAACGATCACCCGAGCCGACGCG
Organism: Vicinamibacteraceae bacterium; assembly: GCA_050742275.1. Classification (GTDB taxonomy): domain Bacteria; phylum Acidobacteriota; class Vicinamibacteria; order Vicinamibacterales; family Vicinamibacteraceae; genus WHTT01. The sequence continues at coordinate 3,454 of JBOGIN010000302.1, read as the reverse complement.
GATGGTTCCCGGGCGCCGGCGGTCTCTGCGCGCATGCCGTGCTCCTCCACCCGAAGCGGCCGGAGCGTATCTGGTGCGGCATGTCCGCGGTCGGCGTCTGGCGCTCGGACGATGGCGGCAGCAGCTGGACACCGAAGAACGAAGGCATTCGCTGCCTCGCCGAGGACAAGGAGTTTCCCGGGATCGGCTACTGCGTGCACGGCCTGGTGCGAGACCCAGATGATGCGGACACGCTCTTTCGTCAGGATCACACGGGGATGTTCCGAACGCGGGACGGCGGCGATCGCTGGGAGCGCATCGAGAACGGCCTCCCCTCGTGGTTCGGCTTTCCCATCGTCATGGACGACCGCACCAGGACGATATTCTCCTTCCCCATGGAGAGCGACGAGTACCGCTTGCCAGTCGACGGCAAGTTCCGCGTGTACAGGAGCCGCAACGGTGGAGACTCTTGGGAAGAGGCCGGTCGCGGCCTGCCGGATCGCTCGTACGCCAGCGTGCTGCGCGGCGCCATGGCCGTCGATGGCCTGAGCCCGACCGGCGTCTACGTGGGGTCGACCGCCGGAAACGTCTACACGAGCGCAGACGAGGGTGAATCGTGGCAGGCGCTGCCTTGCACGCTGCCGCGCATCTTGAGCGTCAAGGCGTACGTGGAGGAGTCGTAGGATGCCGCGGGCCACACTCGAGCTGCCGTCGCTCTTGCACTCGGTGCTCGGCGTGCCCACACTCGCCATCGAGGGCGACACCCTCGAGGGCGCGCTGGAGGATGCGTACCGACAATTCCCGTCCCTGCGTGTGCATCTCTGCGATGAAACGGGACATTTCCGCCGCCACGTGCTCTGCTTCTTGAACGAGGTAAACAGCCGATGGTTAGACGAAGCGGAACGCCGGCTCCACGACGGGGATCAAATCACGATCCTGCAGGCCGTCTCCGGCGGGTAGCCTAGGACTAAACAGTTGAATCACGAAGAGCACGAAGACATGAAGAACACGAAGAAAACCCATTGATTCTTCTTCGTGTCCTTCTCTCTTCGTGTCCTTCGTGTTCTTCGTGGTGAAATTCTTCGTGTTCTTCTGGTTCTGGGCCGCGTTTACTCCTTCATTACCGGCATCTGCGCCCCGACCGATACGCGCCACGTGTCGAGCTGGCCCCGAAGCTGCTCGACAATCTCCGGCTGAGAGTCGGCCAGGTCGTGTTGCTCGCCGATATCTTCCTCGAGGTTGTACAGCTCGACCTGGCCCGTCTCGAAGTGCTCGATCAGCTTGTAGTCCCCAGCGCGGATCGCGCCGCCAGGCGTCGTCCGCCACTCCCCTTCCTCCGCCGCCCCTTCCAGATACCCGGGGAAATGCCAGTAGATTGGCGGCTGCGCCGCCGCATCCCGCTCCATCCCACGGAGAACGTCGACAAAGCTGACGCCGTCGATGGGACGGTCCGGACGGAAGTCGGCACGGGCAATCTCCAGCAGCGTCGGAAAGAAGTCTACGCACATCACCGGAACGTCGGACGTCGAGCCTGCCGGCGTCACGCCGGGAATCCGCGCGATGAGCGGCACACGCACGCCGCCTTCGTAGAGCATCCCCTTACCGCCGCGCAAAGGCGCGTTGGAGGTGACTTCGAGCCGTGCGTGAACGCCGGCGGCTGAATATCCCCCGACGCCCCCGTTATCGGAATAGAAGAAGACGGCGGTGGACTCCCTCAGGTTCAATTCGTCGAGCGCCTCCAGCACGCGCCCGACACCCTGGTCGAGGCTCTCGATCATGGACGCGTACGCCGGGTGGTTATGGCCGCCGTCGCCTGATTTCGCTTCGTACTTCGCAATGAGATCAGGCGGGCCTTGGATGGGCGTATGGACGGCGTAGAACGGCAGATAAAGAAGAAATGGCTGTCTCGCGTTCTGGTGGATGAACTCGACGGCTTCCGCCGCCAGCCGATCCGTCAAGTACTCGCCTGTCGGTCCATCGGGGAGCTGAGGGTTCTCGTAGGGACTGAAGTAGCCGCCACGCGGTGAGCCGGAGCCGTTTCCCGCGACGTTCACGCCGAAGCCTTGATCTTCCGGCCGGTGTGTCGCGCCGCCCAGGTGCCACTTGCCGATGTGCGCCGTCGCGTAGCCCGCGTCGCGCAGAACCTCTGCGAACGTCATTTCCTCGAGTGGGAGATCGGTGACGTTCTCAACGGGGGTCATCGAGCGGAATCTCTCGAGCCCGCGCGCACCCGTGCCTACCGTGTAGACGCCTGTCCTCGGACCGTAGCGGCCGGTCATCAGCGCCGCCCGCGTTGGCGCGCAGTTCGGATTTGCATACGCTGCGGTGAAGCGCAGTCCTTCGCGCGCCAGGCGGTCGATATTCGGCGTCTCGTAGTACCTGCTGCCGTACGCCCCGAGATCCGTCCACCCGAGGTCGTCTGCCGCGATCAGCACGATGTTCGGCGGGCGCTGACGTTCGAGGGCAACGGCAGGGCCCGTGCGGCCCTGGCCGCGGGCGCCGCAGCCGCTGAGAAGCGCGACGAGCGCCAGGCAGCCTGCCGCTCGTCGCAAATGACGTGGCATCGCTCGAGACATTTTCAGTGGCGGCGCTTCCGCTTGCCTCGAGCGATCTCGGTCGCAAGCGCCTCGAGACGCGGCTCCCACAAGCGGCGGAACCGGTCGAGCCAGGCGTTGACTTCCTGCAGCGGCGCGGCGTCCACGGCATAGACGCGGCGTGCGCCGTCGATGCGCACGGTGGCGAACCCGCTCTCGCGGAGCACGCGAAGGTGCTGTGATACCGCGGACTGCGTGATGTGGAACTCGCGCTGCACGACCGTCACGATGTCGCCCGAGATGTGCTCGCCGTCGGCGAGCAGCTCCAGGATGCGGCGCCGGACGGGATCGCCGAGAACGTCGAACGCGTGCATCAGTCGTTCGCAGGGGCTTGGCTCTCGCCGGTGTACGCCGCGATGGTGCGCGCTGCCGCGGCTCTGGCGGAGGTCTCGTCGACACCCGCTGCTATCGCCGCCCGGCACCAATCGTCGCTGCTCTCGCGCATGAACGCTCTCCCCTCGTCGGACGCGAACCAGGCCGCCGCCTCGTCTGCGTTGACGACGGCGCCGGTCGCCAGGTGCTGCCCCAGACCCATGATAGCGAGATCCCAGCCAACGCCTGGCGCGCCGGGACCAAATTGCTCCCAGTGGTCGCCGACAGGGACGACATGTTCGAGCTGAAGGCGCGTGCGCCCGCTCGTGTCACCGGCAAGCTCAACGGTGACCCAACTCAGGGATCCGCCGTACTCCCAGGTCACCGCGAGGTGGCGCGGCGGCTTGCATGCTGTGATCTCCCCACCGGCGTTCCCCTTCAACTGATACCGGCCGCCAAGACGCAGATCGCCCGAGATCGGCAGAAACCATCTCGGGATGCGCTCCGCGCTGGTCAGAGCGTCCCAGGTGTCCTCGACGGTCGTGTCGTACGTGCGCGCGGCGATGACC
>JBOGIN010000301.1:0-2327 GCA_050742275.1 Vicinamibacteraceae bacterium | reverse complement strand
TCACCAGCATCCGAACAGCGTCGCGCCGTCCCACATCGCCGGCTCGGCGGCCGACTATCTGCGCTCCTGATCTGTGCCTACGTGGCCGGACGGAAAGAACAGTCACACCAGCCAATTCCCGATGGCCGCTGCTGGGTCTTCAGATGATCGGGATACCGATCGAGGGCGTCCTCGACGTGGCGCCACCCATCAACACCCAAGCCGGAATCCGCCCACTCATTCGTCACCGTCTCTCGGCGCGTGTTCGTCGCCTGATCGCTACGACCCGAGCACACGTTGCCGGACCGAGCGCCGTCGCAGCATCAGGTACCGGCGCGCGATACACCACGCGTCGGCGGTCGCTATAACGCCGGCTCTTCGCCGCGCGTTCGATGCCGATCGGCAGGTACGTCGCGCACGCGTTGCAGTCACTACGGCGAGCCGAGTGCTGCCGTGGCCATGTCGGTGAGTCTCGTAGTACGGGCGCGCTGCCTCCGGGAAGCTGGCCAACGATTGCGCGAGGTCGTTGCGAGCGACCCGAAGTCGGTCACGGTCAGCCGAGGTCAGCACCTCGCCCTTGCTGACCTTGGACGCCCACCCGTCGATGTCAGCATCAATCATGACTGGGTCCACTGTCCCGTAGTCGATCCCCTTCTCGACGTTGGTTGGAAACGGAGCTGCGAGGTGCTCGGCCAGAAGGCGCTGCAGTTCCTTCACCCGCACAGATTGCCCTGATGGGAGTGATCGACCGCGCGTCCGAATAACGCGACCGTGGCAATCTCGCTTGCCCGTCCGCTATCGCCGGCTCGACAGCGCATGTCGCACCGATCGTCGTTGCGACGCGTTCGGTGCTCGTCGGCGCCGGGGCGCCCGTGGCCAGCGTTCAAGCGCGCGCCCGCGCATACGTCCGACGACTCGAACCGACGGCCGCCCGAAAACGCCGACTACGGCGCAGGGACCCGAGGGTGAGCACGCAAACCGACCGCCGGTTCGCACTCGGCCGGAGTCTTTGGTGACTGTTGTTTCTGGGCGGCTCCACGGGCAGGTAACGATTGCTCATCGGGTCGCGTTGTCCTAGCGTTAGCGCGACGGCGACGGAGAGGGGGGACCATGGCATCAAAGAATGTTGAGGCTGTGCGGGCGGAGCACGCGGGGTTCAACGCCCGAGACTGGGATTCGATCCGGCGTTTGATCGCGCAGGACTGTACCTTCATCGATGGGCGTGGCGTCGTGCACAAGGGACCCGACGCCTTCGCGAATGATTACGCGAAGGGGTGGGCCGACGCGTTTTCGGATGGCGAGGTCACCGAGGCGAAGTACTACGACGCGGGAGACACGGTCGTGGCGGAATTCGTCGGAAGGGGCACGAATGACGGTCCACTCGGACCGATGCCGCCGACCAATCGTCGCGTCGAACTTCCATACTGTGAGATCTACCACTTCGACTCGGACGGCAAGGTCATCGGTGGCCACGCCTATTTCGACATGTACGGGATGCTCGTACAGCTCGGGCACGTCGAGCCGCCAGCTGATTCGTAGGACGAACGCGGGCGCACACCGAGCGCATCCAAGCTCGAGCTCCGCGGACGACAAGTTGGCCGCGCCCGAACGCACACGCAGCTGTGCCCAGCGCGCAAGATTGGCACACACGTACGCGTGCCGGCGGCAGCAGATCGACGGATTTGCGTCGCCTCAGCAGCGCCCCTGTGCGGCCTCGGCACCGCGACCGAGGGAGACGCCGTCCGCACTGAGCGCTTGCCTCGCGAGGCGAATGGCGCACAGAACGCGCGCCGAGGAGGTATCCGATAACGACGGCCCGATTGGGTCCGCAACACATCGTCCTCTATCGCCGGTATCCGGGCGTTCTCCCTGGTTGATGCGGTCCGCAGTGTGGGGAGCGGCTTCGGGTCCAGTCATCGTTGGACTCGGTTGCGTGTCATGCTCCGGCAAGCCAGGAGCCATGGGGGTCGCTTAACGCGAGCGGGGTGGAGCCGTCGCGTCCGACCACGAAGTAGGTAGCGGTGTTGGCGAATGCGGGTGGTTTTAGCTCGGTGCTGATGGTGGCGATCACTTTGGGTGCTTCGTTGGAGAGCCAGACGACGTCGCGGTGACCGGAGAGCCGTTCGGCGAATTCGCCACGTGCGTGCGCATCGACATAGTTGAGCATGGCGGAATGAAACACCACGACCGTGGTGTCGGCGGGAGCGCTCTCAATCGCCGCGTCGATCTCGGTGACGAGGTCGCCCCTGATCAAGCGTGGAGGGTCAGCGGCGACCACAGCTGCGGCAGCGATGAGTCGCTGCCGGCGAGTTTCGTGTTCGGGCCAGATGCATGCCATCAGCCATGAC
>JBOGIN010000300.1:0-2181 GCA_050742275.1 Vicinamibacteraceae bacterium | reverse complement strand
GATTCGGGATTCACGAAATAGTCTTGCCTCGCCTGACGGCTTGCCATGAGCGAGCCGTCGGGCGAGTCGAATGGATTGGGGATCAGGGCGGTCAAGGGGCTACGACGCGAGGTCTGCTCCGTGGTCGTCGGCTTCGATCCCTTCTTCTTTGGTGTCTGCTGATCGATCCAGCACAGCCTCCCCCTCTACTTGCGATAACCTGTTTCGTTGATGGTCTCACCCGGACCGCTCCGCATCCGCGAGCTGCTCCTTTCGATTGACCGACCGCTGGTGCTCATCTTGGTGGCAGGGGCAGGGCTGCGCCTCCTCTACGTCACGCTCCCGTTTGGGGAGGCGCATCATTTTCGCCAGATTTACAACGCCGATATCGCCCGCGCGTTTGCTGAAGAGTCTCTGAACATTCTCTATCCCATGGTCAACTGGGGCGGCCCTGCGCGCTACGTGGCCGCCGAGTTTCCGTTGAGCCAATTCATCGTCGCGCTCCTCTATCTCGCGCTTGGCGAGAACGAGATGTACGGCCGTGTCGTGAGCATCGCGTTCTCGCTGGGCACGATCGCGGCGATCTACGGCCTGGGCCGTTATTGGTTTGGCGCCGCGGCCGGGCGAGCTGCCGCGTTCCTGCTGGCGATTTCACCCAGCAACGTCTTCTTCGGACGGACGTTCTTGTCGGACGTCCCGATGCTCTTCTTCTCGGTGCTCGCGGTCTTGGCGTTTGCGGTTTATGTCGATACCGGGAAACCGTCCGCGGCCATTCTGGGAGCGACCTCACTGGCGCTCGCCGGGATGGTAAAGCTTCCTGCCGTGCTGGTGCTCGCGCCCATCCTCTTTTCGGCGTGGGACCGAAATCGCTGGCAGTGGTGGCGCGACCGCCCGCTCCTCGTCGCTGTAGGCGGCGCCCTCGCTGCTGTCTTCGCTTGGTACCTTCACGGCTACTTCATCTTCAAACAGACCGGCCTGACCGTGCCGCTCTATTCGGCTTCAGCGGTCTACGCGTCGCCTCTCGCAGAGACGCTGCGTCCGTTCGAGAGCATTTCGCATTGGTCCAGCGCCACCATCATCGGCAACCCGTCGTTCTATCGAGGAATCTGGGATCGGGTGTGGGACATCCATCTCACGCCACTCGGTGTCGCGGCTGTGCTCTTTGGCTTTCTCCTGACGTGGCGTCGGCCGCACAGACGCACCGTCGACATGTGGATGCTGGCCGGTCTGTGTTACTTCTTCGCCACGGCAATGGGTCAGAGCCGCCATGAGTACTACCAGCTTCCGCTCCTGCCGCCAGCCGCCTTGTATTTTGGGCTGGCCGCCGCGCCGCTCTTCGACGGACGGTGGCTGGCATCGAGAGGACCCAGGGCCGTCATGGTCACCGCTACGGCCATCCTGCTTGCGGGTCTCGCTGCGCAGGGCTTCCGCCACAGCGGGATTATCCCGCGCTACTTTCGGCCGGGCCCGCTGCCGCCGAGGGAGATTCAAGCGGGACACATGATCGGAACGCTCACGCACCCTGACGCGCTCTTTCTCACGGTCGAGTTCAAGAGCGGGGGCAACCAGTCACCGATCCTCCTCTATCGGGCGCACCGAATCGGCTGGAGCCTGGACCTCGACGCGATCACCCCGCAAGCCGTCGAGCTGCTGCGACGCCAATACAGGGTTCGCTACTTTGCGACGAATATCTGGGAGACCCTCGTGATCGACCGGCCGGATATCGCGGAGTATTTGAGCCGCTTCCAGACCGTGCACCTTCCTGGCCTGGTCCCGCGATTCCGCCTGATCGACTTGTCAGTCCGTGCTTCGGGAGCCTCGATGATGGACGGGCCGATCCATCATCGAGGCGAGTCGAAGAGCAAGCGTGATTAGAATCGTCCGCGGCTCGTCCAACCGGACGCCCCGCCATAGCCGTGGACCTTCCACCCTGGCGACGGTGATGAACCGCAGTGCCCGATGAGCACGTCGATGACCCACACGTCCCTATTGCCCTCGACGGTTGGCCCACGGCCGCCGTGGTACGCCACGACGTCCTCTGATGGATCACCGCAGTTGCCACGCTTGCAGTTGTAGCCCCAGCGTGTGTCGAGCTGGCGCAGGCGGTCGACCACCAGATCGAGGAACATCCAGCCAGCCGGGCCGCTGTCGTCTTGGCAGGAGCCCGAGAGGAGATCTGGGCGCTCCTGAGCCACCTGCACG
>JBOGIN010000299.1:0-4515 GCA_050742275.1 Vicinamibacteraceae bacterium | reverse complement strand
ACCCTATTTTCGCAGTGATCCCGCGGTTCGAGTACTACGACGACAGCGACGGCGGCTTCACAACGGGCGCCGCGCAGAAGGTAAAGGAGTTTACGCTCACAGCGGAGATGAAGCACAGCCAGGGATTGATGATGCGGATTGAGTACCGGCGCGACTGGTCTGACATAGACTTCTTCACCAAGGGAGGCAGTCCCCGTGACAATCAGCACACGTGTTCGGTCGGGTTGATTTATGCATTCAGTACCCGACAGTAACTTCAGCGTGAGCGCACTTTTGATGACGAGATCTCGGTAGGGTCCCGTCGTACGTACACTTGCGCGCCCAGGTGTCCCAGTACCGCAGCGCGCACTGCAGAGCGCTGTCTGGGTTGAAAGCCGCTCCAGGGTTCAGCGCGGCCGGACGGCTGCCCAACGTGACTCACGATGCGCGTCGAACTCTGGGTCGATTTCTCGCACCAACCGCTCGCCTTCGGCCCGCACGGCGGAATCCACGCCGGCAATGTGAAGCGCCTTTGCCATGCCCTGGCAGTACTTGTCGACAAGCAGCGCAGCCAATTCGGGCGTCTCAGCTCCCCGCGCTACGTCTCTTGCACGGCCTTGTGCGTACAGGCGGATTTCTTCGATCACGTCCCGCTCGATCGCCTCCAGCAGGTGGGGCCAGATCGTGCCAGGAGGCAGCTCTTTCAGGTGGTTCATCGCGTGAGACCTCCACAACAGACAGTTGTGATGAATAGCGCAACGCCAGATACTGTCCGCGTGTCAACGATCCCCCGTACCGCCATTCCGTGTCCCGCCGGCATCCTGCAGGCCAAACGGTGGCTCGTGGAACGCTTACATCTTCATAAGAACCGAGTCCGGCCTTGACGAACCAGCCCACGGGCGAGGTGCTTCCGGGTCACCTTCGGCTGATCAAATCGAACGACCACCACAGGCCGAGGACGACGATCGATCCCAAGACGCCGACTACGACTGCCGCCACTCCACCACGGCACACGTCCGCTATTGGTCTCTTCTGGTTCACCTTCGACGAATACGCGCCGACTGAACAGCCATGCGAATCCAAGGAAGAAGACAGCGAACGTGACACCGAGTTGGTACACGGGTGACAATTGATCCTCCGCGAGCGTTGCTCCCGGCCGTACCCAATGTCCTCCCGAGGCGCGCCACGCGCTGACGCCGATGGCCACCCAAGCGACCAGGCACCACGCTGGCACGCCACGAACCCACCACCACCAGAGCGATGGCTCGCCGCGCGCCCGCCGGCGGTTCTTCACCGCTGCGGCCCAATAGAGCACCCACAGAATCGTCAGCACTGAGGCAGTGAAGAACACGGAGTCGACCAAGGGTGGCTGGAATTCGTGCCGAAGCCTGCATGACGGTGGTGTAGGAGGCGCATTCAGCGGGACGCTTTATACTGTTGCTCGATCGGCGAGGCAGAGGGATCCATCCCAAAAAGCGCCAATCTGAGACAAAGGCTCGCTTCCGCTCTGGCCGAAAGGCCACCCAGAGTGGAAGAACCCCTGAGCTTGAAGGGGTCGCTGGTCGTGTGACCCTCTCGACCTGCGGAATCAGTTTCACAGACGCAGCGCTTGGGCTCAATCCGTGGTGGCGGCTTGCGCCTGGTGCCAGCCTTTCTCTTCGAGCCGGCGCTGTGCGTCTTGGGCAGTTTGGTCTGCGCCATTTCTGCCACGATAGATGTGGCTCGAGCGGAGCACCCGTCAGCCAGGATACGGAGCTCGTAGCCGACGGTGTGGGATCACAGCTCAGCGCGTGCCGTGTTCTCCTCTAGTGCGAGTGTCCAGTAGACTGCGAGCAGCCGTTCTTGGTCAGGCCTCGTAGTTGTCGTCACGTGAGCCCTGTCTATCATCGTCCTCGTCCCCGATTTCTTCAGCGTATGCTCGGTATCATGAGCCGCCCGACCACAACGCGCATGCCGACTCTCGGCATGCGCGATCATCCGTGCGGCGTAATCGCTGATGACCTTCACCTCGGCCAGAATGCGTTGCCACGTGCGTAGGTCCAGCGTTGGCGGAGGTTGGCCACCGTCTTGGACGTCTTCACCCCGTCCGAGCGGCGCCTCCACACAAAGCCTCATCTCGAAACCGCGTGCGAGTGCATAGATGGCTCTGAGGCTGGGCGTGCACTTGCCGAGTTCGACGTTGCCGAGGTACTCAGCTGACATCCCGGCGCGTTGCGCCAACTCCTTCTGGGAAAGTCCGTACTGCTTCCGCAGGTCGCGAACAACGCGCCCGAAAGCTTTGACGACGGTTTCCGCCCGCGCCATTCGTTGAATCCTGACCGCCGTCACCGGCTGCGATACCGACGGCGGTTGATCTCGACGTGGACGCATTGCTAGCAGCCCGTGGTGAAAGTAAGAGACTTAGATCGATCGCCAGAATTCGTCACGATAGGTATCCTCCTGACATGGCAATGGGCAAACGGCGGCGCCGGCATCGACAGGCGCCCATGTGGATCGCAACCAGTGACTTGCCGCGGACGGTAGCCCATCCCTTCTACGCGCGCTTGAACCGCGTGCTGGATGACGCGGGGTTCGATGCGTTCGTCGAAGCGGCGTGTGCGACATTCTACGCGCCGGTCATGGGCCGGCCCAGTCTGGCTCCCGGCCGGTACTTCCGGCTGCTGCTGCTCGGGTACTTCGAGGGCCTCGACTCGGAACGGGCGATCGCCTGGCGGGCGGCCGACTCGTTGAGCATCCGGAGTTTCCTCGGGCTGGACCTGCACGAGCCCCCGCCCGATCACTCGACGATCTCCCGCACGCGCCGGCTGATGGATCTGGAGACGCATCAGGCGGTCTTCACGTGGGTGCTGCAGCGACTGGCCGACGCCGGCTTGGTCAAGGGCACGACGATCGGGATTGATGCGACGACGCTCGAGGCCAATGCGGCGCTGCGCAGCATCGTGCGCCACGACACCGGGGCTACCTATGAGGCGTTCTTGACGCAGCTGGCGCAGGCGTCGGGCATCGAGACGCCCACGCGCCAGGATCGGGCGCGCCTCGATCGGAAGCGCAAGAAGAAGACGTCGAACAAGGACTGGACGAATCCGCACGATCCGGATGCCAAGATCACCAAGATGAAAGATGGCCGGACGCATTTGGCCCACACAGCGGAACATGCCGTCGACCTGGAGACCGGCGCGGTGGTCGCGGTGACGGTGCAGGACGCGACGGCGGGCGATACGACCACCAATATCGAGACGCTGAAGACTGCGGCCGACGCGCTGGCGGAGGTGGCGCCCGACGGAGGCGGGCTCGCCGAAGTGGTCGCCGACAAGGGCTATCACAGTAACCAGGTGTTGGTCGATCTCGCCGACGCGGGCATTCGCACGTACATTTCGGAACCGGATCGCGGCCGACGGATCTGGAAGAAGCACCCCGAGGCCCGCGACGCGGTGTATGCCAATCGTCGGCGGATTCGTGGCGACCGTGGCAAACGCCTGCTGCAGCAACGCGGCGAACGCTTGGAACGCCCCTTTGCGCATGCCTATGACACGGGCGGGATGCGGCGCGTGTTCCTGCGCGGGCATCAGAACGTCCTCAAGCGCCTGCTTCTGCAGATCGCCGGTCTCAATCTCGGCCTGCTGATGCGCACGCTGTGCGGCGTAGGGACACCACGAAGCCTCCAGGGGTGCGCGGTGGCAGTGTTGTGCCATCTGTGGCTCCTCATGCGCCACCTGCAGGGTTCGTGGGCCGCAATCTGGACGCTATCTCGACCTGACGAGTCATGTCCCCACACTCGCGCGCGTTGGGGAGATCGCTGGATTGACATCTGCGCTGTCACTACTTCTGCCACGGGCTGCTAGTACTACTTTGTCAGATTCTAAGTTCGACGTCTTTGAGCTTGAGCATCCACTTCAGGTAGTGCGGCTGCGTCATGAAAAAATGCGCGGTCAGCACCTCCTGGATCACGGCGCGGACCTGCGGGAGCGTCAGCTGCGTCTGACCACGGCGTCGACGTTCGTTTTGCAGAAAGCTGTAGGCGATCGCCGTCAGCACGACGTGCCGTTGCCAACCGGGCAAGGTGCGGCCTTCGAAATGATCCAGGCCGATCTCGTCTTTGAGCTCCTGATACTGCTGCTCGATTGCCCAGCGCTGATGCGCGAGGCGCACGAGCGCACGCAGCGAGGCGGTCGCGGGCAAGTTCACCAAGTAGTACTTGGTCCGCGGCTCGGGGCCGAGGTCGCGTTCGCACAACAACCAGACTTCGGGCGCGAGCCGTCGCTCGCGCCAATCGTGCGCGGGGGTGACGCGTGTCGCACAGAACCGTGCACGCCAGGGCGGATTGGTGCCATTGCGCCAAGAGACAAGTCGCCATCGGCGCGACGGTTGCGTGGCCGCCCAGGCCCGCGCTTCGATCGTCTGCGTGCCAGGCGGCAGCTGTGGGCGTGTCCGCGGACGGCCTTTGCCGACGAGCGGCGGCGGCGCGGTGAGCGCGGGCGTACCGACGAAGATCTTCAGATCCGACGACACGCCCAAAGCGTAAGGCAGCTTGGCGCG
>JBOGIN010000298.1:0-5459 GCA_050742275.1 Vicinamibacteraceae bacterium | reverse complement strand
ACCCCGACGGCAATGGCGTCGTGACCGAGCTGCGGCCCATCATCGAGCAGGCGCATGCGGCGGGCGTCCTCGTCGCCGTTGCGACCGACCTGCTGGCGGTCACACTGCTCGTCCCGCCCGGCGAGATGGGCGCAGACGTGGTGGTCGGGTCGGCGCAGCGGTTTGGCGTGCCGCTCGGCTACGGCGGTCCGCACGCGGTGTTCTTCGCCACGCGCGACAAGTACGTCCGTCAGATGCCGGGGCGCCTGGTCGGGCTCTCGGTCGACGCGCACGGCGAGCCGGCGTACCGCATGGCGCTTCAAACCCGCGAGCAGCACATCCGGCGAGACAAGGCCACCTCGAACATCTGCACCGCGCAGGCGCTGCTGGCCAACATCGCTGCTTTGTATGCCGTCTATCACGGGCCCGATGGGCTCCGTGCGATCGCACGCCGCGTGCACCAGCTCGCCTGCACGCTCCAAGACGGGCTCGCGGTGCTTGGCTGTGCGCAACGGAACAGGCACTTCTTCGACACGCTCCGCATCAGCGGTGGGGGCGACGGTCCGTTGCCGCACGAGCGCCTGCGTGAGGCGGCGCTCGGGGCGGGCATGAACTTCCGGTACTTCGACGACGGTGACGTCGGCATCAGCCTCGACGAGACGACCAGCGCCGCCGACGTCGCGGGCATCCTGAGCGTGTTCGCGCGCGCCCTCGGCCAGCCCACACCCGGCGCACAAGCCCCCGTGGCCGCCCGGCTGTCGGGCGGTTGGCGCGGCGAAGAGGCGCGCCGTTACCCGACATCGCTCGCGCGCTCGAGCGCATACCTTGCGCATCCGGTCTTCAAGACGCACCGCTCCGAGACCGAGATGATGCGCTTCATCCGCAGGCTCGAGCGCAAGGACATCGGCCTGGATACGTCGATGATCCCGCTTGGCTCCTGCACGATGAAGCTCAACGCGGCGTCCGAGATGCTGCCCATCACCTGGCCTGAGTTCGGACGCATCCATCCCTTCGTTCCGCTCGAGCAGGTGCAGGGGTATGCGCACGTGCTCGAGGAGCTGGAGGGAATGATTCGCGAGATCACGGGTCTTCCCGGCGTGTCGTTGCAGCCGAACTCCGGGGCCCAGGGTGAGCTGGCTGGTCTCCTGGTAATTCGTGCGTGGCACCGCGACCGCGGCGACCGACAGCGCGACGTTGTCTTGATCCCCTCGTCTGCTCACGGGACCAACCCGGCGAGCGCGGTCATGGCCGGCATGCGGGTGGTCGTGGTCGCCTGTGACGAGCGCGGGAACGTCGACGTCGACGATTTGCGGGAGAAGGCGGCGCAGCATGCCCGCTCGCTCGCCGCGCTGATGATTACCTATCCCTCGACGCACGGCGTGTTCGAGCCGCGAATCAGGGAGATCTGCGCCGCCGTGCACGAGCACGGCGGGCAGGTCTACATGGACGGCGCCAACATGAATGCACAGGTCGGCCTGACGAGCCCGGCCCTCATCGGCGCCGACGTGTGTCACCTCAACCTCCACAAGACCTTCGCCATTCCGCACGGTGGGGGAGGGCCGGGCATGGGCCCGATCGCGGTAGCGTCGCATCTGGTGCCGTACCTGCCTGGGCACCCGATCGTGCCCACGGGCGGCGCGCGAGCGGTTCAGCCGGTTGCCGCGGCGCCATGGGGCAGCGCGCTGGTCCTGCTCATCTCATATGCGTATATGCGAATGTTGGGTCCGGATGGGATGACCGATGCCTCGCGCATCGCCATTCTCAACGCCAACTACATCAAAGCGCGTCTCGAACGTGCGTATCCGATTCTCTATGCGGGCACGCGCGGCCGCGTTGCGCACGAGATGATCCTCGACCTGCGCCCTCTCAAGAGAGACTCCGGCATCGACGAGCAGGATGTTGCCAAGCGGCTCATGGACTTCGGCTTCCACGCCCCGACAGTCTCGTTCCCCGTGCCTGGCACGTTGATGATCGAGCCGACCGAGAGCGAGCCACGAGGAGAGCTGGATCGCTTCTGCGAGGCCTTACTGCGGATTCGTGAGGAGATCCAAGCCGTCATCGATGGACGGGCGGATGCAAAGGACAATGTGCTCAAGCACGCGCCGCACACGGCCGCGGCGGTTGCGTCAGATGACTGGCCGCATCCATACACTCGAGCACACGCGGCCTTCCCGCTTCCGTGGGTCAAGCTTTACAAGATCTGGCCGCCGGTTGGTCGCATCGACAACCCGTACGGCGATCGAAACCTGATGTGCGTCTGCCCGCCCGTCGAGCAGTATGAAGAGGTTTGAGAGCCTGTGGAGAATTCATGTAGGGGCCGCCTTCAGGCGGCCCAGGGCCGGCTAAAGCCGGCCCCACGAATGTCGAACTCGAATTAGTTCACACGCTCTAAGCCTCGACGTTCGACCCGTTCGCCCTCCACCCTCGAGCCTCGAAAGGCCCATAGAAGACGCGTGGTGATCGGCCCGGGACGACCCGTGCCAATCGTGAGGTCGTCGATCATGACGACCGGCGCAATCTCCCGCGTCGTGCTGGTCAGGAACGCTTCATCCGCCAGCGGGAGATCCGCGTAGCGCAGCGTCGCCTCGCGCACCGGCACGTGGAGCTGCGTGCCCAGCTCGAACACCAGCTCACGCGTGATACCGGGAAGGATGCCGGCTTCGAGCGGAGCCGTGAGCACCTGGCCGTCGCGGACGATGAAGAAGTTGCTCTGCGCGCACTCGGAGATCTCTCCTCGGTAGTTGAGCATTAGCGCTTCGAACGCCCCGTGTCTGTAGGCCTCCTGCATCGCCAGCGCGTTGTTGAGCAGATTGTTCGACTTGATGCGCGGATTGAGCGCTTGCGGGTGGTTGCGGACGACCGACACCAGGGAGATCTTCACACCGCGCTGATACGTCTCATCGGGCGGCGGGACGAACGGCTTCACGATGATGATGAGGGTAGGGGAAGGGCAAGCGCGAGGATGGTACATGATGTCGCCGACGCCTCGTGTCAGGAGAATCCGTACGTACGATTCGCCGGGAAGGTTCGCCGCGCTCATCGTCTCGTTCACGCGGCCGAGAATCTCATCGTCGCTGAACGGCACCGCGAGCGCGATCCGCTCGGCGGACTGACGGAGTCGGGCGAGGTGCCGCGCAAAGAGAAATGGCGTACCATCGTAGGTGCGCAGCGTTTCGTAAACGCCCTCGCCAAACAACAGTCCGTGGTCGAAGACCGAGACCGTGGCCTCACGCTCGCTACAGATGCGTCCATCGATGTTCACCGTGGCTGCCATGCATGCTCCTCGTCAGTCGATGCCAATCCTCTCTCACTTGTACTCCGTTTCGGAAGCAGCCGCAAGCGACCGAGGCCTGACCATTGGGAAACAACCCTCGGCTCAGGCGGCGTGGTAGATTACCCGCTATGCGCGTCCTGAACAGCACGCAAATGCGTGAAGCCGATCGCTACACCATCGAGGAGATCGGCATTCCGTCCAGAGTGCTCATGGAGAACGCCGGCCGCCAGGTGATCACGGCGCTGGAGGCGTGGTACAAGCCGCTCGGGGACAAGCGCGTCGCCGTGATTGCCGGCCGCGGCAACAACGGCGGCGACGGCTTCGTGGTGGCGCGCGCCGTGCTGGACCGCGTGCTGGACGTCGGGGTGTTTCTCATCGGCCGCGTGCAGGATGTCCAGGGCGACGCGCGTGCGAACCTCGAGATCCTCGGCAGGTTGGGGGTGTCCGTCGTCGAGGTTGCCGACGAGCAGGCCTGGGAGCTCCACTCGTCGGAGGCGCTTGCCGCCGACATCGTCGTCGACGCGATCTTTGGCACGGGCCTCAAGGCGCCGCTCCACGGCCTGCTGCAGACCGTTGTCGCGGACCTCAACGCCTCCGGCGTCGACGTCGTTGCCGTGGACCTGCCGAGTGGCCTGGCGAGCGATGCGCACATGGTCAGTGGGGAGGCCGTTCAGGCCACCCTCACCGTGATCATCGCCGCCCCGAAGCCGGCGCACGTGCTGCCGCCGGCCTCACGGTACTGCGGTGCTCTCGTCGTGGCCGACATTGGTATTCCGCCGTCGGTCATCGATGCCGTCGAGGGGCCGCGTCTCGAGCTGGTCCAGCCGGAGATGTTGCGAGCCCATGTCGAGGCACGCGATCCGGACGCGCACAAAGGAGACTTCGGCCGCATCCTGATTGTCGGAGGCTCCAGGGGGAAGACCGGCGCGGCGCATCTCGCGGCGATGGGGGCCATCAAGTCGGGCGCCGGGCTCGTCACCGTCGCCACGCCGCGCTCCTGCCAGCCGCTTCTGGCGGTCATGGCGCCCGAATACATGACGGTCGCGCTGCCGGAAGACGAAGATGGGCGCTTCACCGCGGAAGGGCTCGACATTGTCTTGGCGCAAGCGGCCGATGTGATTGCCGTCGGCCCGGGGCTCGGGACGAGCGATGCGATTACCACGTTCCTGATAGGTCTCCTGGAGCAGTCCGGCGTTCCGCTGGTCCTGGACGCGGATGCGCTCAACGCGTTCGCGGCCGACCCGTTGCGCCTGCACGCGCGCGATGGCCTGGACATCATCGTCACTCCGCATCCCGGCGAGATGGCGCGCCTTCTCGGATGCTCGACCAACGAGGTCCAAGCCGATCGCGTCGCCGCCGCACGCACCCTCGCGGAGCAGCGAGACCTGCACGTGATTCTCAAAGGACACCGAACGCTCATTGCATCGCCCGACGGCGCGGTGGCGATCAACGCGACGGGCAATCCCGGCATGGCGACCGGCGGGACCGGTGACGTTCTGACCGGCGTCGTGGCGGCATGGCTCGCGCAGCTTCTCGATCCAGACGCGGCCGCGCGGCTGGCCGCATACGTGCACGGCGTGGCCGGCGACCTCGCGCAGGCGGATTGTGGCGAGGTGGCGATGAGCGCGACGGATGTCCTCGATCAGCTGGGCGACGCCGTGTTGGAGCTGCAATCTGGCGCCAACGGCGACAATGAAAACGAGCCCCGAGGGGAGTCCATCTGAGCTGCACGGTCACGTTCAGTGAGCAGGAGACCATCGCGCTTGCCGCGCGGTTGGCGGAACGGCTCGAGGCTGGCGCCGTCGTGCTGTTGGTCGGGGATTTGGGCGCTGGAAAAACGGCGTTCGTCCGTGGCCTCGCCGAGGGGCTTGGCGTTCCGGCGGAGGACGTGAGCAGCCCTACCTTCACGCTCGTGCAGGAGTATCGCGGCCGGCAGCTTCCGCTCTACCACGTCGACTTGTACCGACTATCGCCTCGCGAAGTCGACGACCTCGGCCTTGACGCGCTCGCGCACGAGGGAATCATGGCGATCGAGTGGGCCGATCGCCTGCCACGTTCGATGCCGGGCGCCGTCAACGTCCGGTTGGAAGACGCCGGCGACGACCAACGACGGGTAACAATTACCGGCACCGAGGCCTCGACGTTGCCCCGTGCGTAGCGCGCGGCCTTCAGGCCGCGCGAGCTATTCAACCCGGTAGTTCGGGGC
>JBOGIN010000297.1:0-5428 GCA_050742275.1 Vicinamibacteraceae bacterium | reverse complement strand
ATCGTGAACTGTTGCTCATTCACGACCGCGCGGACGACATCGCCAATCGAGATAATCCCGATGAGCCGCTCGTTCTCGAGGACGGGGAGATGACGGACGCGCCGTTCGGTCATCAAGGCCATGCACTGATCGGCGGTCCACCCGGGCGCCACGTAGATCACGTCGGTCGTCATGATCTCGCTGACGTGCGTTTCCTTCGATGTCTTGCCAACGAGAATGACTTTTCGCGCGTAGTCGCGCTCCGAGAGGATCCCCGTGAGCATCCCCGCCGATAGGACGAGAACCGCGCCGACGTTCTTGTCCGCCATCAAGCGTAACGCATCATAGACGGTGTCCTCGGGCGCCACACAGTACACGTCGCGCTTGCCTTCGAGCATCTGCCGAACCGTTGTCGTCATGATCTCCTCCCAGAGCGCCGCACATCCTTGTTCCGATGTGGCCGAACGACAGCGCCAGAGCTGCAGCGATCGTTGAGATTATGCGCGAGGTACACCCGGCCACACAATCTCGGCCCGACGCTAGCCGTCTGCAGCTCAGCGGCGCTCGAGCTCAGCGCTGCGCCGAACTATGCCGAACTATGGTAGGGAAGACCAATGAAGCGAGGACCTGGACATCCGAGCGTCCCGCGCGGCTTGCGTTGTGCAGGCCTGCTTGCCGTCGTGGCTCTCCTCACGTGGCCCTATCCGAGCCGTCCTGCCGATGCCGCGTCCGCGGAACGGCCGAACGTCATCGTCATCTTGACCGACGACCAGGGCACGCTCGACATGAACGCCTACGGCGCGCAGGACCTGGAGACGCCGCACATGGATGCGCTGGCCCGACGCGGTGTGCGCTTCACACAGTTCTATGCCGGCGCACCGGTCTGCTCGCCGTCGCGGGCAGCCCTACTCACCGGACGTGCGCCGCTTCGCGCGGGACTGCCAGACAACGCCTCACCGCCGCCCATCGACCGAGCAGCAGGCGGTGAGCAGGGCCTGCGAGGGAGCGAGGTCACCCTCGCCGAGCTGCTCGGCGGCGCCGGGTACGCCACGGCTCACATTGGCAAGTGGCATCTCGGGACGGAGCCCGCGATGCGTCCCCGCGCCCAGGGCTTCGACTACACGTTCGGTCATCTCGGTGGCTGCATCGACAACTACGCACACTTCTTCTACTGGAACGGACCCAACCGTCACGACCTCTGGGAGAACGGCAAAACGGTGCATCACCCCGGTCGGTTCTTCCCCGATCTGATGGTCGAGAAGGCCGGTCAGTTCATGGAAGAGAATCGCGATCGCCCGTTCTTCCTCTACTTCGCGATCAACCTGCCGCACTATCCGATCCAGGGCGAGCCGAAGTGGCTCGAGAAGTACGCGGACTTGCCCTATCCGCGTCGCCTCTACGCGGCATTCGTCTCGACCATGGACGAGCGCATTGGCCGCGTGCTGGCGAAGGTGGACGAGCTCGGCCTGCGCGAGGAGACGCTCATCATCTTTCAGTCGGACCATGGACACTCGGTCGAGGAGCGGACGCACGGCGGCGGCGGCTACGCAGGGTCGTACCGAGGCGCCAAGTTCAGCCTCTTCGAAGCCGGCATTCGCGTCCCCGCCCTCGTGAGCCTGCCGGGCATCGTCCCCGAAGGGGCGGTGCGCGCCCAGCTCGCGCGCGGGACGGACTGGCTGCCGACGATCGCCGACTTCGCGGGCGTAACGCTGCCAGAGCGAACGCTCGACGGCAAGAGTTTGCGCCGTGTGATCGTGGACGATGCGCCCTCGCCGCACGAGACGGTGCACTGGCAAGTGGGGCGCGGTGACGAGGCGCAGTGGGCGGTGCGACAAGGTCCATGGAAGCTTATCGGCAATCCGCACGACCCCACCGCCCCGGAATCGATAAAGACGGACCGCTTTCTATCGAATCTCGAGCGCGACGAGACGGAGCAGACCAACTTCGCTGCCGATCACCCGGTAGTGGCGCGGGAGCTCGAACAACTCCACGACGCGTGGCTGGCCACGATGCGTGAGGGCGAGCCTTCACGACGGTGACGCCCCTCGTCCCTCCTTCTTGCCTGTGCGTGTTCAGCGTGAGTAGGTGGTACGCTAAGCGCCATGTCGGTCCTTGCTCGCTTATTCGACAACAACGCGGCGTGGGCGGGGCGCATCGTGGAGCGCGATCCGCGGTTCTTCGAGAGGCTGCAGGAGCAGCAAACGCCCGAGTATCTGTGGATTGGCTGCTCGGACAGCCGTGTGCCCGCGAATGAAATCGTCGGCCTCGCGCCCGGCGAGCTCTTCGTGCACCGCAACGTCGCGAACGTCGTGGCTCATACCGACCTCAACTGCCTGTCCGTCCTCCAGTACGCGGTCGACGTCCTTGGAGTGCGCCACGTGATCGTCACGGGGCACTACGGCTGCGGCGGTGTGCGCGCCGCGTTCCAGGAGACGAAGCTTGGCCTCATCGACAATTGGTTGCGGCACGTCCAGGACGTCCTGCAGCGGCACCACGACCGACTGGCCCGATTGGCGCCGGATTCGGCCGTGGATCGCCTGTGCGAGCTCAATGTGATCGAGCAGGCGCGACATGTGTGCGAGACCACTGTCGTGCAGGACGCCTGGGTGCGCGGCCACTGTCTCGCCGTGCACGGTTGGATCTACGGGCTACGCGATGGGCGACTGCGCGATCTCGGTTTCACCGCGACAGGGCAACAGGACGTGGGAGCCGCGCACGAACGGGCTGTCGGTCGAGTGTTTCCTGTCAGCAGTTAGTCGAACAGCTCGCCCCAGAATGACTTTCGTTTCCGGTAGCGATCGCCTTCGTACTCACGCCGACGCTCGGGAGCGCGCCATTGGTCCTCGTCATCGTTGTCCGTGTAACGGGACGCTCGTTCCACAATCTTGTCCAGCTCGCCTCTGTCCAACCACACGCCGCGGCACTGTGAACAGAAGTCGATCTCAATGCTTTGACGATCGGTGATCATCAGGTCGACCTGGCACTTCGGACACTTCATTGACATAGCCTCCTCTTGATTGAGTTGCACGTAGTAGGGCCGTATGGCCCCGGGGGACGGTCGGTGACCCTACCGTTCCTCCTCCAGCGGCGGGGACGCGACCGGTGTCGTCGGCGGGTGAGACGCCTCGGCCGGTCGTGGCCAGAGCAGCGAGGCGACGGTAGCGGCGGCAAGCACCACCACAATGACGCCAAGCGACACGCCGATGGGGATGTCGACGACATCGACCACCAGCATCTTGACGCCGACGAAGGCGAGCACCACCGACAAGCCGAGCTTAAGATAGTGAAAGCGGTGGATCACGCCGGCGAGCAGGAAGTACAGGGCGCGCAGGCCCAGGATGGCGAAGACGTTGGATGTGTAGACAATGAACGGCTCCTGCGTCACCGCGAAGATAGCGGGAATCGAGTCCACGGCAAAGATCAGGTCGGTCGTCTCGACCAGTACCAGCACGATGAACAGCGGCGTCGCGACGAGCCTCAGCGTCCCGTTCACCCGCTCCCGCACGAAGAATGCCTGTCCGTGATACGTGGCCGTCACCGGCACGAGCCGGCGCACGATACGGATCACGGGGTTCGATTCCGGCTCGATGTCGTGCTCCGTCTGCGTTGCCATGCGGACGCCCGTGAACACCAGAAACGCCCCGAAGACGTAGAGGATCCAATGAAACTGCTGGATTAAGTAGGCGCCTGCGCCGATCATCGCGCCGCGCATGGCCAGCGCTCCGAGGATTCCCCAGAACAGCACGCGATGCTGGTAGCGCGGCGGAACGCGGAAGAAGCTGAAGATCAGGACGAAGACGAAGATGTTGTCGACAGACAGCGCCTTCTCGATGAGATACCCGGCAAAGTACTGCAATCCGGCGGCCGGCCCCATGAGCACGTAGACAGCGGCGCCGAACATTAGCGCGAGCGCTACCCACACCACGCTCCATGTCGCCGCTTCTGCCGGTGCGACCTCGTGCGCATCCTTGTGAAAGACCAGGAGATCGACCGCCAGCATCAGCAGGACGAAGGCGTTGAATCCAACCCAGAGCCATATCGCATCCATGGTTCGTCATGTCCCCGTTCGCCGCGTGCCCCTGTCCGAGGACACGCCTCGGCAGTGGCGCGAGACATGGCCAAAAGAAAAGGCGAGACCCTCGCACCATGGGCTCATCGCCGCTCGTGCGAAGGTCTCGCCTATTCCCGTGGGAACCTGACCGAACCGTGCGCGTGCCGCGCAGTCCTGACGATTCGGCCGCGCGGGTGACGTCCCGCGTGGCTACTCCCCTTCGAGACAAATGATAGTGGGTCTGGCCGTTCGGTTCAAGGTGTCAGCGCATCACAAGCCTCTCGACTCCGCTCGAGGCAAGCCATCCGACGAGGGCGCCTCCCGCGATGAGCCAGGCGGAGCTCACCCGATATCTGATCAGCACCGCCAGACTCGCCAGCGCAAGTGCAGCGGTGACCGGGTCGACCACGGCGGCATGTCCGAGCTGCCAGGACACGACGGCCATCAGGGCGAGAGAGGCGACGTTGACGCCGTCCAGGACGCCTGCCGCGAGCGGCGAGCGCCGCAGTCGCGGCACCAGCGGGCCGCTCAGCGCGACGAACACGAACGCCGGGAGAAAGATGCCCAGCGTTGCGACGCTCGCTCCTGCCGGACCGGCCAACAGGTAGCCGATGAAGGTTGCCGTCGTAAAAACAGGGCCGGGTGTCACCTGGCCGATCGCGGTGGCGTCCAGCAACTGTGGCTCGGTGAGCCACCGCAGCCGCTCGACGAGGTCGGCCCGCAGGAACGCCAGGAGCACGTAGCCGCTGCCGAACAGCACGGCGCCTACTTTGGCAAACAGGAGAAACAGCGGCCACAGTCCGACGGCCGCAGGCGCCGAGAGCGCCCCGGCGGACACCGCCGCCAAGGGCGCGCTCGCGGACCATGCACCAGCTCCCGCGGCAACGAGCGTCGCCGCCGCGCGTCCGCCGAGCGACGTGACCGCGCGACGAACGAGCATGACCGCCCCTGCAGCGGCGAGCACGGCGAGCTCGTGCGCTCCGGCGGCGACCGCGATCACCGCCGCAATCGCGACCACAGCGAGCTCGACGTTCTTGACCGCTGATCGGCCCAGATTCCACAACGCCTGCGCGACGATGGCGATCACGACCGGCTTTACGCCGTACAGGAGCCCTTCGGCCTCCGGGAGCGTCCCGTAGCGCACGTACGCCCAGGCGGCGACCGCGGCTATCACCGCGGCGGGAACGATGAAGCAGAGGCCTGCGACGAGAAGCCCCGGCCATCCGGCGCGCGCATGGCCGATGTGGATGGCCAGCTCGGTCGAGTTGGGCCCCGGAATCAGGTTGGTGGCGCCGAGGTAGTCGAGGAACGCCTCGCGCGTCAGCCACTGCCGACGCCGCACGACCTCGTCCTCCATCATGGCGATGTGCGCTGCCGGCCCACCGAACGCAGTGGCGC
>JBOGIN010000296.1:0-2897 GCA_050742275.1 Vicinamibacteraceae bacterium | reverse complement strand
CGTTCATCCAGGATCATGTGCTGGACGATGCCGCGACCGTCGGCGATACCTGGGTGTTTGCGTCGAGCGTGATGGATACGACATGCTTCAAGCGACCGCTCTTCAAGATGCCAAGCGAGCGCCTGGCGATCTCCGCCTGGTTGTTTCGCAGCGCGCCGGTCGACGACCGCCGGCTCTTCGAAGAGCTGGTGGCCTCGGGCGCCAAGCTCATTGACGAGATGCGCGCGGTCGGCGGAAAGCGATACGCACCATACGGGCTCGTGCAGGAACAGTCGGAGTGGCAGGAGCACTACGGCCCAGACGTGTGGTCGCGATTCGAGAAGGCGAAGCGTCAATTCGATCCCAACAACGTGCTCACGCCCGGCCCCGGTATCTTCACGTCACCACCGAATCTGACGGAGTAACGACTCCAGATTGATGCCAATGCTGTTCATTCCGTGTGTAGCGAGGGGCCTTCAGGTCCCTCGTCGCGCGGCCTAAAGAGCGTGTGAATAAATTCGTGAGGTCCGCCTTTAGGCGGACCTACAGGGCCGATAGGGCCCGAACTCGCGCCGTCATGGGCCGCCTAAAGGCGGCCCCCTTGTCAACACAGGTGAGTTCTGGGGCTAAAGGCCGCGCGCTACGTGCGAAGAGGGGCAAAGTGAACAGCGTTGTGGTTCAATGCGTTGCCGCGTCCCCCCACAACGCCTTCAATCGTCTATCGCGGCCGCACGTGAAGCGATAGTACTTGTAGCGAAGCGGATTCGTCTGGTAGTAGTCCTGGTGATAATCCTCCGCTCGATAGAACGCCGCCAGGTCGACGATCTCTGTCACGATCTTGCCGTGGAGACGGCCGGAGGATTGTAGCGCCGCCTTGGACTTCTCCGCCGCTGCCCGCTGCTCGGCATCGTGGGCGAAGATTGCGGTGCGGTACTGAGCGCCGCGGTCGCAGAACTGTCCGCCGCTATCGAGTGGGTCGACATTGCGCCAGAAGACTTCGAGCAGCCGCTCGTAGCTGATCTTCGCCGGGTCGTAGACGATCTCGACGGCCTCCGCATGTCCCGTTCCGCCGGCTGAGACCTCCTCGTACGTGGGGTTCCGCGTACGGCCGCCGGTGTATCCGGACGTCGTCGACACCACGCCGTCGAGCTCGTCAAAAGGCCCCTCCATGCACCAGAAGCACCCGCCGGCGAACGTCGCCTTGGCGAGGTGCTTGTCACCGGTCTGTGCTCGCTCGGTGTGGCCGACCGGCCTTTCGACCCCCGAAACGCTCGAGGCGCCTGACACCACAACCGAGGTGAGGACGACGCCAGCGGCAACCGCCAGCAGTGCGCGTGCCATGATGGGCTCCTTGGTCACGAAGACGGCTAAGGCACTAGACTCGACAGTCTACCTGTTAAGACGCCGAGTCTGGCAAAAGGTGCCAGGATCAGGAAACAGGAAACAGGATTCAGGATTCGGCTTGCCTCGCCGAAGCTCGCCGGAGGCGAGCGGAGACCGGAATCGCCCAACGGCGGAGACGCGTCATATCATGGAAGAGTGTGACGGGCGTGTTTTGCTGGAAAGGGGTGAGTCATGCGGCGCCGCCATTTCCTGACGGTATCGGCTGGAGCGCTGGGCGCGGCCCTCACTGGCGAGGGCTGGTCGCGGTTGACGGTTTCGGTAGAGGGCAACGAGAAGGCGAAAGCAATGTTGACCAAGTCGAAGGCAGAGTGGCAAAAGCTCCTTCCCGAGGACGCATACCGCGTGCTGTTCGAGGAAGCGACCGAGCGCTCGTTCACGAGCCCGCTGAACGACGAGAAGCGTGAAGGAACCTACGTTTGTGCCGCCTGCTTTCTCCCCTTGTTCGAGTCTTCCACCAAGTTCGACAGCGGCACCGGCTGGCCCAGCTTCTTCAAGCCGATCGAGGGCAGCATGGGCACGAAGGGCGACTACATGCTGTTCATCAGGCGTACTGAGTATCACTGTTCACGCTGCGGCGGCCATCAGGGACACGTCTTCGACGATGGTCCTCCGCCAACGGGGCAGCGCTGGTGCAACAACGGCGTAGCGCTGAAATTTGTGCCGAAGGGAGAGCCGCTTCCGGAGCTGCGCACGTAGCGGCTTCGACCTCTGCGGTCACGCGGCGTCCCATTGGATGCCCAGACGTTTGTTCCTCCTTGATGGCGCGAGCACGCTTTGTTTCGTTCGGGGTGGTCACGTTGCTGGGGGCGCTGCTGCTCGGCGTCCGACCCTCCTCCACCACCTTGCCGCAGGACACCGGCGCAGCAGGAGCGTGGCAGAAGCTCCTGAAGCTCGAGACGACGGCGAGCATCCTGCACACCACAGCGCATCCAGACGATGAGCACGGTGACCTCCTGGCGATGTTGAGCCGGAAGCGAGGTGTGCGTGTTGGTCTACTGACGCTCAACCGCGGCGAGGGAGGTGATAACGCCATCGGGCCACAGCTGTTCGATGCCCTGGGCTTGATCCGCACCGAGGAGCTGCTGGTGGCAGGTCGTTACTACGGCGTTGACGATCAGTATTTCACCACGGTCGTCGACTACGGGTTCTCCAAGCGTTTGGACGAGGCGCTCGAGAAATGGGGCCGCCAGCACGTCCTGCGCGACATGGTGCGTGTCATTCGCATGAATCGACCGCTCGTGATCGTGTCGCGCTTTCAGGGCACCGATCGCGACGGCCACGGCAATCACCAGGCGGCCGGCTTGCTCACGCGGGAGGCCTACGAGCTCGCGGCCGATCCCACGGCGTTTCCCGACCAGATTGCGGACGGGCTCCATCCATGGCAGGCGCTGAAGCTGTATGTGGGCGGTGTCCAGGAGGATGAGGACTGGACCCTTCGTGCGGACACCGGCGAGTACAGCCCGTGGCTCGGAGACTCGTACGTCAACGTCGGCCGTCTCGGATTGAGCTATCAG
>JBOGIN010000295.1:0-3113 GCA_050742275.1 Vicinamibacteraceae bacterium | reverse complement strand
GGGTGCTCCGGAGCAGCCGCACGCGCGCAGGCCGCGTGTCCGCCGCGACGATGAACGACGCCGGCTCGACTGCGGCAGCCAGCGCGAGCGTTTTCCCCCCAGGCGAGGCGCAGGCGTCCAGCGCCGGCGAGCCGCAGGCGGCGGCCGCGAGCGAGCCGACGGCCTGCGAGGCCTCGTCTTGCAGAAAGCACGCGCCCTCCTCGTACGGCGGCGTTCCGAGCGGCTGACCAGACGTGACGAGCAATGCGTCTGGCGCGTAGCGTCCGGGCTGGGTTTCGATGCCGTACGTTTCGAGCGTCCCTGCCAACGCGGCCGTCGTCGTGCGCAGCCGATTCGCCCGCAGCGTCAGCGGTGCGCTCGCATTGTTGAAGCGCGCGATCTCGCAGGCCGCCTCGAACCCGTAGGCGTCGAGCCAGCGTTCCACGAGCCACCGTGGGTGTGAGAGCGAGATCGCGAGATGCTCGAGCGCGCGTTGCCGCCATCGGCGCGCGGCGCCGCTGCCCGGCGGTGGCTGAAGCGGTGGCGGGCTCGGCAGGCTCGTGTCACGAGTGGCGGCAATCTGCCGCAGCGTCGCGTTGATGAAGCCAGCGGCGCGCGGGTGATGCGCGCGCTTCACGAGCTCCACCGCCTCATCGACCACGACGGCCGCGGGCACCCGCGTCAAGTGAAGGAGTTGATACGCACCAACACGCAGCACGTCCAGCGAGGCAGCGTCAATGGCGTCGAGGGCGCGTTTCGCCGCGCGCGTGATCAGATAGTCGAGCGACGCCTGCCAGCGCAGCACACCAAGGGTAATCTCCGTGGCGAGAGCACGATCGCGCGCGTCCGCGAGACGATCTCGCTCGCGGGCCAGCGCGATCGGCAGGTCGGTGCCTGACTCATGGATGCGATGCAGCGCACGCCAAGCCGCCGCGCGAGCTGGAGCAGTCATTGTTGGCGACCATCGAAGCGAACGCCCACCTCGAGTCGCCGGCCAGCCAGGAAGTCTCTTGCCGTCATCGCCCGCCGTCCTTCCGCCTGCACCTCGAGGACGCGCAATGAGGTTCCGCCGCCGGCAGCGACACGGAGCACGTCACGATCCGCTTCCACAATGGTGCCGGCCGCGGCATCGATCGGCGCGGCACGCTGTGTCCGTTTGACCATCAGTCGCTGGCCCTGAACGAACGAGAACGCGCCGGGCCACGGCTGCATTGCGCGCACGTGGTTGTGAACGGCCTGCGCCGGGCGGCTCCAGTCGATGAGCCCTTCTTCTTTGCGCAGTCGGGGCGCATAGGTGGCCTGCGCCTCGTCTTGTGGCGTTTCGCGCACGGCTCCTGCGGCCAACCGATCGACTGTCTCGCGGAGAAGCGACGCGCCGATGGTTGCGAGCGCGTGCTCGACGTCGCCACTCGTGTCGTCAGGGCCGATGGGCTGCCGTTGCTGTGCCAGGGATGGACCGGCGTCCAGCGCGCTGACCACGCGCATGATGGTCACGCCGGTCTCGGCGTCGCCCGCCAGCACGGCTCGCTGGATTGGCGACGCGCCGCGGTAGCGCGGCAGCAGTGAGGCGTGCACGTTGATCAAGCCCAGACGCGGGATGGCCAGGAGCACGTCCGGGAGGAGCTTGCCGTACGCAGCAACGACACCAAGGTCCGGCTCCGCGGATCGCACCAGAGTCAAGAACCCTTCGTCCTTCAGCGTGTCCGGCTGCCAGATGGGAAGGTGGTGTGCGAGCGCCAGTGTCTTGATCGGCGAGTGTTGGACGATGTGCCCGCGCCCTCGCGGTCGATCCGGTTGCGTCACCACACCGACAACCTGATGCGGGGCCTGCAGCAGCCCCTCGAGCGTGGGGACCGCAAACCTGGGCGTTCCGAAGAAAACGATACGGAGCTTCGCCTCATTTGCCATGCGCCTGCTAAGAATGGGAAAAGGCGCCTGTCACCCCTTTACCCCTCTATCCCCTTGATCCCTTGACCCCTTGACCCCTTGATCCCTTGACCCCTTGATCCCTTGATCCCTTGACCCCTTCTTCCTACCACCTTCCCCTCCGCTGCCGCCGCCTGACACGCCACATGATGGACCAGCGTGGAAGCGGCTTGAGCCGGTCGAGATACAGCGTGCCATCCAGGTGATCGAGCTCGTGCTGGAGAACCCGCGCCAGCAGATTCGTCCCTTCGATCGTGCACGGCTCACCGTAATGATTGAGCCCGCGGACGACAATTCGGCGCGGCCGGCGGACACGGGCATCGAAGCCAGGCAGGCTCAGGCAGCCCTCGCGCTGCCGCTGGACGCCTTCTCTCGCCACGACTTCCGGGTTTGCGAGCACCAGGATCTCGTCCGGGTTCCGCCCCATCGACAGATCGATGACCATGAGCCGCAGCGGAGCGCCTACCTGCGGCGCCGCGAGGCCGACGCCGGGTGCCTCGTGCATCGTCTCGATCATGTTCTCGACGAGCGCTTGCAGCGCGTCATCGAACGTCGTCACGGGCCCGGCCGACTTATGCAGCACCGAGGCGCCGTAGAGAAGGATGGCCTGTTTCATGGGAACAAAAACAGTGACGACTGACGACGCGTCACTGAATTCGTCGCTCGTCACTCGTCACGGCTTTGGGCACGAACCGTTCCCGCACCCGTTCCCGGTCGGCGGCGTAGTGCCGTTGGATCTCGGCGATGGAATCGCCGCCAACCTTTTCGAGGAACGCGTCGGCGAGCACGAGCGCGACCATGGCCTCGCCGACGCACGCGGCCGCCGGCACGGCGCAGACGTCGCTTCGCTCCACGGTGGCAGGTGACGGTTCCATGGTCGCGAGGTCGACGGACTGCAACGGCTTCATGAGCGTCGAGCTTGGCTTCATGTAGGCGGTCACCCGGAGATCCTCGCCGTTGGTGACGCCGCCCTCGAGGCCGCCCGCACGGTTGGTCGGACGCACGACGCCCACATCCCCGTGCGTCCGCCGGTCGTCGTCCGGCAGCCGGATCTCATCGTGCACCTGCGATCCCGGGCGCGCGGCGGCCGTGACGCCCAGGCCGATCCCTACGCCTTTGATGGCGGGAATTGACATGAGCGCCTGTGCGAGGCGCCCGTCCAACTTGCGATCCCAGTGCACGTGACTGCCGAGGCCGGCTGGCAGGCC
>JBOGIN010000294.1:0-7144 GCA_050742275.1 Vicinamibacteraceae bacterium | reverse complement strand
GAGCCCTGCCGATGAAGCGGCCGTTGTCGACGAGATCGCTGGCCATCTTCAGGATCGCTACGAGGAGCTGCGCGCACGAGGAACCGAGGAGGCCGTCGCGCGGGATACCATTCTGGCCGAGCTCGAGGACCGAGACCTCGCGCCGACGCTCGGTCGAGTTCGCCGCTCCCATCAGGCCTTTGCGCCACCGGGAGCGCCGGCAACCGCCAATCTGCTCGCCGACCTCTGGCGCGACGTGCGCTACGCCGTGCGGACGCTCCGCCGCGCGCCCGGCTTTACCGCCATTGTGATGCTGACCCTGGCGTTCGGGATCGGCGCGAACACCACGGTCTTCACCGTCATCAATACGCTGTTCCTCGGCCCATTGCCCGTGGGGAACGGATCCGAGCTCGTCATGGTGCGGACGGTCGACACGGCGCCGGAGGCGGACGCGGACAACCTCCTCCCACTCTCGTATCTGAATGTGCGCGATCTGCGTGAGCGACAGACGGCCTTCCGAAGCGTCGCCGCCTACTCGGCGCCACAGACGGCCACGTGGCTCGACCGGGGGTCACCCCAGCGCCTGTTCATCGAGCTGGTCACGGGAAGCTATTTCGAGACTCTGGGCCTTCGTCCGGCGTCCGGCCGCTTCTTCCGGCCAGAAGAGGACCGCGTGCCGGGCAGCCGTCCCGTCGTGGTGATCGGCTACGGACCATGGCAGCATCGCTTTGGCGGCAGGCGCGACATCGTCGGGCGCGAGCTGACCATCAGCGGCGTCGCGTTCACGGTGATAGGCGTGGCACCTGAAGGGTTCAAAGGCATCAGCGGCGTCTTCGGACCGGACGTCTGGATCCCCACGATGATGGCTGAACAGGTGGTGTCTGCCGACAAACGTCATTGGCTGCGCGATCGCAGCGCGCTGGCGTTCAACGGAGTGGCGCGCCTCGCGCCCGGCGTCATCTCCTCTCGCGCCGAGACCGAGCTGCAAACGATTGCGCGTGCCCTCGAACGCGAGTTTCCAGACGCCAATCGCGGGCGAAGCGTCGCGGTCCGGCCGCTCACCAGAGCGGCGCTCTCCGGATCGGGCCAGCAGTCGACGCTCGTGAGCGGCGGTCTGCTCATGGCGATTCCTGCGCTCGTATTACTGATTGCCTGCTCGAACGTTGCGAATCTGCTGCTCGCACGCGCCGTGGCCCGCCGGCAGGAGATCGCGGTGCGCCTGGCGCTCGGCGCGCGTCGATCCCGACTCCTTCGGCAACTGCTGACCGAGAGCATGCTCCTGGGCGTCACGAGTGGCGTCCTCGGCCTCGGGCTCGCGTACGTCGGCTGCCAGTTCCTCTGGTCGTTCCGACCGCCGGAGTACGCCCAGAATCTCGTCGATCTCGACATGGACATGAACGTGCTGCTCTTCACGCTCATTGCCTCGTCCGCAACCGGTGTGATCTTCGGAGCCGTGCCGGCGGTGCGATCGTCTCGCCCAGATATCGTGAGCGCGGTGAAGGAAGAAGCGCATGGCAGCGGCCGCCCACGTCGAAGTGTCGCCCTGGCAGATCTTCTTCTGATCGGTCAGGTGGCGCTATCGCTCATTGCTCTGGTGACGGCCGGTCTGCTGCTGCGAGCCGTCCAGCAAGCGTACATGATGGATCCTGGGTTCCAGACCTCCGGGCTGGGCGTCGCGATGCTCAGCCCTGGTCAGGCCGGCTACGATCGACCGCGAAGCGAGCAGTTCTATCGCGATGTTCGGGAGCGCGTGGCTACGATCCCTGGTGTCAGGTCCGTCGCCTGGGCCACGAAGCTGCCGCTATTCAACCGCTCCTCAGAGCGCCTGGTTATCGAAGGACGTGAAGATCGCGGCAACGCCAGCCAGATCCTCACCGTCGTCAACACCATCGATCAGCATTACCTCACAACCACTGAGATCGCGCTCACGGGAGGACGGGCGTTCTCGGAGCGAGATCGGGAGGAGAGCATCCCGGTTGCGATCATCAACGACACGTTGGCGGCCCAGCACTGGCCGAACGAGAATCCGCTCGGCAAGCGCATCGGATTGAATGACGATCCCACGCGTCGGCAGATTGTCGGCGTCGTGGAGACAGTGAACTACGGAAGCCTCGGTGAGCCCCCGCAGCCGGCAGTCTATCTGCCGCTCGAGCAGAACTTCTCGGATGCGATGGTGTTGCACGTGGCGACAAGCGCCAATCCGTCGAACGTCATGACGACGGTGCAGCGGGAGATACGTCAAGTCGACAACCAGGTGGAAGTCAGTGACGTTCGTACGGGACGCAAGATGATCGGTCAAGCGCTGTTCGGCGCGACGATGGGCGTTGGCCTGCTGGGTGTGTTCGGGCTCCTGGCGTTGGGACTGGCAAGCCTCGGCCTCTACGGCGTGATGATGTCCATCGTCAATCTTCGGCAGCGGGAGATCGCCGTGCGGATGGCGCTCGGGGCCAGCCGCGGGAGTGTGCTGCGCCTCGTGCTTCGTGGCGGGATGGCGCGCGTCATGGTGGGTGTCGTCGTCGGCCTGGCTGCGTCGGCTCTGGTTGGCCGGGCGATCTCAGGACTGCTTTACGATGTGCATCCGGCGGATCCGTTGAGCATGGCCGGTGCATCGCTCGTACTCATCACCGTCGCGGTTGTCGCATGCTATCTGCCGGCACATCGCGCGAGCCGGCTCAATCCGCTGCGCGCCCTGCGAGAAGGGTAGCTCAGTTCCGGCGCGAGTACGGTCGCGAGCTGGCGATGGTGTTCGCCGATCGCCACCGTGATGCCTCGAACGCTTGGCAGCGCCTGCAGGTCTGGCTTCAAGCCGTCATCGGCGTCCTGAGGGAGGCGCCAAAGGAGCACGTGCGCATGATCCTGCACGATCTGCGTTTCGCCGTGCGTACGGCCCGTGGGCGCCCGGGGTTCACGCTGACCGCCGTGCTGACACTCGCGCTTGGTATTGGCGCGAACACCGCCATCTTCCAGTTGATCGATGCGGTCCGGCTGCGGACTCTGCCCGTGCACGAGCCGAACGAGCTCGCGGAAGTGAGCATCGTTGGTGGCAACGGCGGTTTCTTGCTTCACTCCGGACGCTATGAGCAGTTGACTCGGCCCATCTGGGAGGAGCTCCGGCGCCACCAGCAGGCGTTCGTCGGTCTGTTCGCCTGGGCCACATTCGACGTGCGTGTCGGAGAGCGTCCGGATCTGCGGCGGGCACACGGACTCTACGTCACCGGCGACTTCTTTCGCGTGCTCGGCGTGCGTCCATCGCGCGGGCGCCTGATCGAGCCGGCGGACGCGCGGTCGGCTTGCCCGAGCTCTCAGGCAGTGGTGAGCCACGCGTACTGGCTGCGCGAGATGGGCGGCCGCGCGCTCAGCGCCGATACTCGGATCACGGTCAACGGCGAGCGGTTGGAGGTCGTGGGCGTGACCCCGCCCGAGTTCTTCGGCGTCGCCGTCGGCGAGCGCTTCGACATCGCGATCCCTTTCTGTCAGCCCGAAGAGCTGCGCCGCGATGTCTTCGACATCGCGGTGATGGGACGCCTACGTCCTGGCTGGACGATTGAGCGCGCCTCGGCTCATCTTCAGGCGCTGAGCGCGGGCATCATGGAGGCGACCGCCCCCACAGGCTACAGCACGTCGTTCATCGAGCGCTTCAAGGCGTTTCGCCTGGCGGCGTATCGCGCCGCGGCCGGTGTGAGTTGGCTGCGGACGCAGTACGACACGTCACTGCGTCTGCTCCTCGGGCTCACGAGTCTCGTGCTGATGCTCGCCTGTGCAAACCTCGCCAATCTCCTGCTGGCGCGCGCGAGCACGCGCGACCGAGAGGTCGCGGTTCGCCTGGCGCTCGGGGCTTCGCGCGGCACGCTCGTGCGTCAGTTCCTGGCGGAAAGCTACTTGCTCGCCGCGATCGGCGCGGTGCTAGGCGTTGGCATCGCGCACCTCCTCAGCCGCGTGCTCGTGCGGGCGCTCTCAACGACAGAGGGGGCGCCGATCCTGTCGCTCGCGATCGACTGGCGCGTCCTGCTCTTTACGGCGGTCGTCGCGTCCGCCACGTGCATCCTATTTGGCATGGCGCCGGCGCGCCGCGCGGCTCACATTCAACCCGCGGCCGCGATGAGCATGGGCGGTCGCGGGATGACCGCCGGTCGTACGCGATTCGCCACACAGCGGGTGATGGTCGTCACGCAGATCGCCGTGTCGCTGATTCTGCTCGTCGCGGCGCTCCTCTTCGTCCGGAGCTTCCACAACTTGATGACGTTCGACCCGGGCATGCGGCGGGATGGCATCGCCTTCGGCGTCTTCGAGTTCGATGACGCTGACGTGGCCCCGGAGCGCGTCAGCGACTTCACGCGGCAGCTCCTCGCAGAGGTCGAATCGATCCCCGGCATTCTCGACGCGGCCACAACCACGCACGTCCCGCTGATCGGCGGAGCCTTTTCTCACGGCATCTCGGTGGGTGCCAACGAAGGATGGTCGAGATTCACGTGGGTGAGCCCGGGCTACTTCGAGACGATGGACATTCCGATTCTGCAAGGACGCGACTTCAACCTGCGGGACACGAGAAGCTCGCCTCGCGTGGCCATCGTGAACGAGACCTTCGTGCGTCAGTTGGTCGGCAGCGCCAACCCGATCGGCCGGCCCCTCCGGACCAGTCCCGAGCCCGGGTACCCAGCAACCACGTACGAGATCGTCGGCGTGATTCCCGACACGCGATACAACGACCTCCGTGGCGAGACGGAACCGACGACGTTCGCGCCGGACTCGCAGTGTCCGCCGCAAGGGCCGTGGACGAACATGATGATCCGATCGAGCGTTGATCCGGCGGTCGCGATCGCGAGTATCAAGCAGCGGCTTCGGCGAATGCATCCGGAGATAGTCACCGAGCTCAGCGTGTTGGAATGGCGGATCCACGACGGGCTCGTGCGCGAGCGCCTGCTGGCGATGCTGGCGGGATTCTTCGGTGCGCTGGCAGCGGTGCTTGCGATGGTCGGGCTCTACGGCATGATCTCGTTCGCCGTGGCGCAGCGGCGGCAGGAGATCGGGATCCGGATCGCCCTCGGCGCACACCGCCGGCAGGTTCTCGGCATGGTTATGCGCGAGGCGGCATGGCTGCTGGTCGTGGGCATCGCCATTGGCGCCGGGTTGTCACTGCTGGTCGGACGGGGCGCCGCGTCGCTGCTGTTCGGGCTCACGCCGTACGATCCGCTCACGCTGGTCGCCGCGTCTCTGTTCCTGACCCTCGTCGCCACCGGGGCGAGCTTCGTGCCGGCTCGCGCCGCGGCGAGGCTGGAGCCTTTGACGGCTCTGCGCCGCGACTGAACGACTCGTATGCTGTCGTGACCAGCGAATTGCGGGTTTTGCTCCGCTATCGTAAAAATTTGACATCGCCCCTGGACATCGGCTGCGCATAATGCTAGATTCTTAGCATCGAGTCCGGCCAGGGTCAGAGCGGGACGGCCCGACGGGAGCCTCGAAGGAGGGAGCAGTCGTGAAGACATCACGAAGCGGCTGGGTGGTCCTGGCGGTGGGGTTGATGGTGGCCGTGCCGCCGCTTGCGCGCGCCGTCGCCGTCACGAACACGGGGAAAACTGGAGGGCAGGCCCCCTCCGAGGATCTACAGACTCACCTGCGCGGGCTCGCGGCCGCGGCGCCGGCCGAGCGTGCCAGCGCTGCCTGCGAGCTTGGCCTCCGCGGTGTGGATGCGGCGCCGGCGATCCCGGCGCTCGTGCGGCTGCTCGCAGACGAGGCGCGCGTCGAAGGAGTCGACTGCGACGAGGCGTCCTGGGGAAGCCCCGGGCCGACAATCGGTGGCGAGCCGACGGTCTGCCTCACGTCGCCGGCACGCGAGACGGCGCGTGCGCTGGCGCGGATCGGTGCGCCGGCGATCGAGCCGCTGCGGACGGCGCTGGGCGATGCCCAGCCAATCACGCGGCGCTATGCGGCCGCCGCACTCGGCCTGGTCGACGATGGGACCCTCGTTCGGCCGGCGGTGGACGACCTCGTCGGCGCAAGCGATGACGCTGAGTGGCAGGTGCGGCGCAGCGTCGTCTGGGCGCTCGGCCGAATCGGCGATGCGGGCAACCTCGATCCGATCGTGAAGCGGCTGCAGGACGAGCATCCCCGGGTGCGTGAAGCGGCGGCTCACAGCCTCGGCGAGATCGAGGATGCGCGCGCGATCGCGGCGCTCGGGAGCGCGCTTGCCGACACTGACTGGGCCGTGCGGCGCGAGGCGGCGCACGCGCTCGGTGAGATCGAAGATGCCGCCGCCATCGAGCACCTGTCGCGTGCGCTCGATGACCAGCATGCGCGCGTCCGCGAAACGGCCGTCTGGGCCCTCGGCCAGATCGAGGACCGGCGCGCGGTGCCGCCACTGAGTGAAGCGCTGAAGGACCCGGACCCGGACGTCCGCCGCCAGGCCGCCTGGGCCCT
This sequence comes from Vicinamibacteraceae bacterium, assembly GCA_050742275.1. Lineage (GTDB taxonomy): Bacteria > Acidobacteriota > Vicinamibacteria > Vicinamibacterales > Vicinamibacteraceae > WHTT01. The sequence continues at coordinate 751 of JBOGIN010000294.1, read as the reverse complement.
CGGCCAGGTTGAGGATCCCTCCGCGGTGGAGGCGCTATCCGGTGCGCTGCAGGACAGCAGCAGCCGCGTGAGGGAGCAGGAGGCGTGGGCGCTCGGCCAGATCGAGGATCCGCGCGCGGTGTCGGCGCTGAGCGGCGCCCTGAAGAACCCGGACGCGGGCGTTCGTCGCCAGGCCGCCTGGGCCTTGGGCCAGATTGAGGATCCCGCCGCTGTGGAACCGCTGTCCGCTGCGTTGCGCGACAACGACCGCGAGGTCCGCAGGCAAGCCGCCTGGGCGCTCGGTCAGATCGAAGACCGGCGCGCGGCGCCCGCGCTCAGCGAGGCCCTCAAGGACGCCGACGCCGAGGTTCGCCGTCAGACGGCGTGGGCCCTTGGCCAGATCGAAGATCCGGGCGCGGTGCCCGCGCTCAGCGAGGCCCTCAAGGACGCGGATATCGGCGTTCGTCGCTAGGCCGCCTGGGCCCTGGGCCAGATTGCAGGAGAATAACTTCGAGGAGGACGTGTGGCCAAGGCTGCGCTACGACATCTGAGCCGCCGCGAGCGGCAGATCATGGACGTGCTCTTTCAGCGGGGGCGGGCAACGGCGGTCGACGTGCAGGCAGCGCTGCCCGATCCGCCGAGCTACTCGGCTGTGCGCGCACTGCTCCGGATCCTCGAGGATAAAGGGCACATTCGTCACGAGACCGAGGGACCGCGGTATGTGTATACGCCGCGTCTCGACCGCGACAGGGCGCGGCGCTCGGCGCTGCGC
>JBOGIN010000293.1:0-5165 GCA_050742275.1 Vicinamibacteraceae bacterium | reverse complement strand
GGCCGCGCGCTACGTTGTGTTGCGTGGTCAGCGGCGCAAGAGCCCGTCGCGCACGATGAGCTCCTTGACGAGGATCCCTTCCGCGAACGACACACCGGCGAGCGCGCCGAACTGTATGTCGCGGCTCTCGATCAAGCGCAGGAACGTGGGCAGCGTGAGACGCGTAGAGACCGCATCGGCGCCGCTCGGTTGGAACTGTGAGCGGTAGCAGGCCAGCGCCTGTCGCTTCGTGTCGTACTGACTCGAGACGTCCACGACGAAGGAGGCGGGCCCCGTCGTGTTGATGAAGTAGTAACAGAGCCAATCCACACGCCAGGCGTCGCCCGCCTGCGGCTCGTAGCGTCGCAGGCCTGCGCTGAACGCGGCTTCCGTGACGAGGCGGCTTGCCGCCGTGTGATCCGGGTGGCGATCTTCCCAGTAGGGAAGCGCGATCACGGCCGGCCGCGTCTCGCGGACGAGCGCGACAACCTGCTGAACGTGATCGGAACCCCCGAGGCCACGGTCGGGAAGGGCAAGATTCGCCCGCCAGCGCGCGCCCAGCGTGCGGCGCGCCTCTTCTGCCTCTGCCACCCGCTCGTCTGGCGTGCCGTTGCTCCCCATCTCGCCACGGGTGAGATCGCACAGGCCGACGCGGTGACCGCTCGCCGCGTGCTTGGCGACGGTGCCGCCCATGCCAATCTCGATGTCATCCGGGTGCGGACCGAAGGCGAGGATGTCGACCGGTTCGAGCGCCATGGACGTTGGTTGAAATCTCGTAGCGCGCGGTCTTCGGGCCGCGCCACGCGAGGCCTAAAGGCCCCGCGCTACGGTACCTGATGTTTGTTGCTAGTCCCACACGAGTGAGGCGCCGGTCTGGTACTCGGTCACGCGCGTCTCGAAGAAGTTCTTCTCCTTGGAGAGGTCCGTGGCTTGCGACATCCAGGGAAACGGGTTTTCGCGCCGGTATCGCTTGGGGAGGCCGAGACGCTCGAGTCGACGATCCGCCACGTACTCGACGTACTGGCAGAAGAGGTCGGCGTTCATCCCGAGGAGTCCCTGCGGGCACGCATCCCGCGCGTATTGCTTCTCGTACTCGACGGCCTGCTCCACGAGCGACACGATCTCGTCCTGGAACGACGAGGACCAGATCTCGGGGTTCTCGGCCCGGATGGTGTTGATCAGATCACAGCCGAAGGCGAGGTGCAAGCTCTCGTCGCGCATGATGTACTCGAACTGCTCGCCGATGCCGACCATCTTGTTCTGCCGCTTCAGGGCGAGCATCATCGCGAAGCCCGCATAGAAGAAGATGCCCTCCATCAACACGTAATAGCCGACCAGATCGTGCACGAAACGCTGGATGTTCTCTGGCCCTTCCGTCGTGAAGCGCGAATCGAACACCGACTTGGTCAGCTCGACGACGAACTCGTCCTTCTCCTTGATGGAGGAGATCCGGGTGTACATGTTGTAGATCTCTTCCGGATCCAGGCCGAGCGTGTCGCAGCAGTAGATGAACGTGTCGGTGTGGATGGCCTCCTCGTACGCCTGGCGCAAAAGATACTGGCGCGCCTCTGGATTCGTGATGTGCTGATAGACCGCGAGAACGATGTTGTTGGCCGTGAGCGACTCGGCAGTGGAGAAGAACCCCAGGTTGTACAAGATGAGGCGGCGCTCCGCATCGCTCAGGACGCGGGTCGACTTCCACTGCTCGACGTCCTTCTGCATCGACACCTCTTCGGGTGTCCAGTTGTTCGCGACGCCGGACTTGTAGTACTCGCGTGCCCATGGATAGTGGATGGGCAGAATCTTGTTTGGATCGGTCTTGGAGCTGTTGATGATCGGCATGACGACCGAGTTTTGAGCCTTGAGCTCTGCGCTCTGAGCTTTGAGCCTGAGGCCGGTTTCCCGTTTCCGGTTTCCTGTCTCTCCGAATCCCGAATCCCGAATCCTGAATCCCGCCCTACTGACACGCCTCGCACTCCGGATCGTCGATGCGGCAGGCTTCACCGGCGGCGACAGTCGCCCCCGCCGGGACCGGCTCGCTCACCGTCTGATACGCGCGCTTCTGCGTGTACCCGAACTTCGACGCGTCGAGCGTGGACTTCTCGATCTGCGACGCGGCCAACGTGCGCAGGTAGTAAGTGGTCTTGAGGCCCATCCGCCACGCGGCCCGGTACGTCTCGTCCAGCTTCCGCCCCGACGACCCCTTGATGAAGACGTTGTGCGACTGGCTCTGATCCACCCATTTGCCGCGCACCGCCGTCAGCCGGAGCGCCGCGACCGGCTCGATGTCGAACGCCTCCTTGTACTTCGCTTTCACGCTGTCGGGGACCGCCGCTATCAGCTCGACGTTCCCATCGAAGTATTTCAGCTGATCGAGGATCGCGTCGTTCCAGAGACTCAGCCCCTTCAAGTCCTCGACGAGATACGCGTTGACAATGGTGAACTCGCCACTGATGTTGGCCTTCACGTAGATGTTCTTGTAAATCGGCTCGATGCAGGGGAAGCAGCCCGCAATGTTGGCGATCGTGGCCGTCGGCGCGATGGCCATCGTGTTCGAGTTGCGCATGCCGTGCTGCTTGACGTGCGCGTAGACCGCGGCCCAGTCCATGCGGCGGGTGCGATCCACGTCCACCGGCACGCCCCGCTCTCGCTCCAGCAGCGCCAGCGTGTCGTACGGGAAGATGCCGCGGTCCCACTTCGATCCTCGGTACGTCTCGTACGCCCCACGCTCCTTCGCGAGCGTAGACGAGGCAAGAATCGCGTGGTACGAGATCCGCTCCATGACGCTGTCGGCGAACGTCAGGGCTTCCTCCGACTCGAATGGCAGGTCGAGCTCGAACAACGCATCCTGAAAGCCCATCAGGCCGAGCCCGACGGGACGATGGCGCAGGTTCGAGCGCCGCGCCTCCTCGGTGGGATAGAAGTTGATGTCGACGACGTTGTCGAGCATCCGGATGGCCGTCTCGACCGTCCGTTCCAGCCGCCGCTCGTCCAGCCGCCCATCGACGACGTGGCGCACGAGATTGATCGAGCCGAGATTGCACACGGCCGTTTCGTCCATCGACGTGTTCAGCGTGATCTCGGTGCACAGGTTCGAGCTGTGGACGACGCCCACGTGATCCTGCGGCGACCGGATATTGCACGGATCCTTGAAGGTGATCCACGGATGGCCGGTCTCGAACAGCATCGTAAGCATCCGGCGCCAGAGCTGCCGCGCCGGCATCGTCTTGGAGAGCTGCATCTCGCCGCGCGCCGCCTCTTGCTCGTACTCCTGATATCGCTCGTCGAACGCTCGTCCGCACAGGTCGTGAAGATCCGGCACCTCGTCCGGCGAGAACAACGTCCAGGTGCCATCGGCCTCCACCCGCTTCATGAACAGGTCGGGGATCCAGTTCGCCGTGTTCATGTCGTGCGTCCGGCGGCGTTCGTCACCGGTGTTGCGCCGGAGATCGAGGAAGTCCTCGATGTCGTAGTGCCAGGCCTCGAGGTACGCACAGGTCGCGCCGCGCCGCTTGCCGCTCCGGTTGATCGCCATCGTCACGTCGTTGGCCACCTTCAGGAACGGCACCACGCCCTGGCTCTCGACCTTGGTGCTCTTGATCGGGGAGCCGGTCGCACGGATGTAGCTCCAATCGTTGCCGAGGCCGCCCGACCACTTCGAGAGCTGCGCGTTGTCGCCGAGCGACTTGAAGATGTGCCCGAGATCGTCGCGGATCGTCGTCAGATAACAGGACGAGAGTTGCGGGTGCGGCGTGCCGGCGTGAAACAGCGTCGGCGTCGACGGCACGTACAGCAACTGCGACATCAGCTCGTAGAAGTCGATTGCGCGTCGCACACGCTCCGCTGCCGGCTCGTCGATGGCCAACCCCATGGCCACACGCATCCAGAAGGCCTGCGGCAGCTCGACCGCGCGGCCGTGGTGGCGCGTGAGGTAGCGATCCGCCAGGGTCTGGATCCCGAGGTACTGAAAGAGCTCGTCGCGCGCCGGCTGCAGCGCTGCCGCGAGCGCGTCGAGATCGAACGTGCCCAGCCGCTTGTCGAAGAGCCCGCCGTCGATGCCGTTTCGAATGGCGGCCTTGAACGACGCGCGGTAGATCTCGTCGCGGGCGGGGGCGCTCCCTGGACGCTCCGTGGCTTCCTCGAAGAGCGCGTCGAGCTGGAGCCGCGCGGCAAGATAGCTGTACGCAGGATCACGCTCGATGAACGACGAGGCCGCCAGAATGAGCGCTCGCTCGATATGCGTCGTCGGAATCCCGTCGTACACGTTCTTCACCGCTTCACGGACAACGGCTTCCACCGACACGTCCGGCTCGAGGTCCGCCGCGAGCCGGCGCACCGTGTCCTCGACGCGCTTGTAGTTGAACAACACCGAGCGGCCGTCGCGCGTGGTGACCGTGAGCCGGCCGACGCGTGCCGCTTCGAGCGCGCGCTGCTTGCCCGCGTCGCGGGCCTTCTGCCGCTCGGCGCGGTAGAGGATGTACGCCTTGGCGATCTCGTACAGTCCTTCGCGCACCAGGTGTTTCTCGACGATGTCCTGGATGTTCTCGACGTTGGGGAAGAAGTCGACGAAGCGAGTGTCGATCTCATCGAGGACACGGTCGACGATGTGCTCGAGCGTGTCCTCGGGGACCGGCTGGCCCGAGGCGCGAACCGCCTTCCGAATCGCCGTTTGGATACGCGAGCGATCGAAGCTGACGACCTCACCGGTGCGCTTGACAACTTTGGTGGTGGCAACCATGGTTCTGTGATCCTGGCGGACAGCGAGCTCCCAAACTCCAAGCTCTATTGTGACGCGAGGGACCCGTCTTCGTGAAGCGGGAACAACTATATATAGGGGTTGCAGCCGAGAGTCAACCTGGATCTTGGGGCAACTGGCGAATCGATGCACTACCCCAGCAATGACTAAAAGCCGAGCGTCCGGGCGCCTGGAAATCTAGGCGAGCGCTCGCGTTTTCGCGACGCGCCCGCGGGAACTTCCGCGCGCAGCGGCTCGTCTCACACTCTTCAGAGGGGGTTGTGTGTTCGTGTTGTGTGTAAGTAATTACTTGCAATCATGGCTGCGGGCAGGTAGCGTGTGAACCATGGACGTGCGTGAGCAGCTCCTCGAAGCCACGATGCAGGTGTTCTCGGAGGCCGGTTGGCGCGGCGCCACGACCCGTCGCATTGCGCAGCGTGCAGGCGTCAGC
>JBOGIN010000292.1:0-2438 GCA_050742275.1 Vicinamibacteraceae bacterium | reverse complement strand
CTCCGTGCTGGCGGCGAGCGCATCGGCATGTGGCACGTACAGGAAGTCGTTACCGTAGGCGTGGGCTTTAATTACATGCAGCTTCGACATACAGCAGGCGGCGGGGGACGGGACTGTGTCATGGCAGGGCGAAGGCATTGAAGACGTAGGTATAGCCCACCGTGAAGCCGAACCCTGGCTCGTTGTCGGTGAGACCGAAGATGAGACCACCGTCGATGCGTCCAGGGCCGTGTGTGTAACGAAGCCCAAGACGCAGCGCGCTTCGGCTCTCGGTTCCCGGCACATCGAGATCGTCGGTGTCGAACCGGCCGTTCAATTCGCCGACAACCTCGAAGCCTGGAGCAACGGCGTTGGCGAGGGAGGCCCCATAGGTGAACGCCGTGACCTGGTCGCCACCAAGGGGATTGCCCAGCCAGCCGACGCCGAAGTTCCCCACCACGCGAGTCGACCGAGCGGTCTTGGCCAGGAGCCCTTGCACGAAGAAGTCGCTCGTGCCGAGACCGAGGCCGCTCGACTTGCTGGCGGTGGAGAGACGCGTCGCCAGGCGAACCCCGAGCCCGGGCCGATCAGCGGTTTCACCAACCAGGCGCATCTTCAAGCCGACAACCGTGTCGTCGAAGCTCCGCGTGCTGGTGCCGTCGATGTCGAGCTCGTTGGTCAAGGGGGCGGCGTCGCGCTCGGTGATCGCCAGGCGGGTGTGGACCCCGGTGTCGAGCTGTAGCTCCGCGATCGAGCTGATGCCAATGCTGACGCCGATTGTGGGTAATCGCAGCCGGTTGCCGGTGAGGCCCGACGCCGGATAGAGCACGTCGCGGCCGTAGTCGGCGCCCGCCTCGATGAGAATGTTTCCACTCCCGATGGTCTCGGGATCCTCAGTGACCAGAGGACGCTGCTGCGCCGCGCTCGGTGCAGCAAAGAGGCCCCAGAGGAGCATGGCAGGCGCGCAGATACACACCAACCGATGCCAGAGCGTCGCATGACGTTCCACGATGGTCCGTTCCCTTCAACATGTGCAGGCGCCCCGGTCAGGGGAAATCATATCAGAAGCCGTCAGAAGGTCCTGCGACTGTCGAGGAGAATGGTGACCGGCCCGTCGTTCACGAGCTCCACCTGCATCATCGCCTGGAAGACCCCCTCGGCAGCCACCAGGCCGCGCTCGCGGAGGTGGCGTGCGACATCCTCGTAGAGAGCGCGTGCTTGTTTGGGGGCTTCCGCAGCGTCGAACGAGGGCCTTCGTCCACGACGACAGTCGCCAAGGAGCGTGAACTGCGACACGAGGAGGACGGCGCCACCGACGTCCGTGACGGCCCGATTCATCTTCCCGTCTGGGTCAGTGAAGATGCGAAGCTCCGTCACCTTGTTGGCGATGTAGGCGGCATCCGACGCGCCGTCGCCCTTCTCCACGCCAACGAGCACGAGCAGGCCGGGACCGATCTCGCCAGCGACCGCCCCGTCCACTCGAACGGCGGCGCGGCTCACGCGCTGGACGACGGCTCGCATTCGGTGCTGAACGCTTCTGACTGCAGGACACGTGGGCGAAGCGACGCGGGCGGGTTCAGCCGTGTGTCGAGGAGATGCCGCGGCATCACGTTGCCGAGCGCGCGAAGCATGGAGCTCTTGACCCCCGCCTGCTCGCGCTCCAGCTCGGCGAGCAGGCGCTTGATGCGCTGGCGCTGCAGGCCCAGGTCGCCACACGCCGGGCAACAGCACCCAATCACGGGGAGCTGACACTGCTTGGTGTAGGCGCGCGCCTCGTCTTCGGTAACGTGGACCAGCGGTCGAATCACGACATGCCGGCCGTCGTCGGAGACGAGGCGGGCAGGCATTGCCTTGAGGGCGCCACCGAAGAACAAGTTGAGGAGCAGCGTCTCGATGAAGTCGTCGGCGTGATGCCCGAGCGCGATCTTGGTGGCGCCGACCTCATCGGCCAGGCGGTAAAGCACGCCACGGCGCAGCCGCGCACACAGCGAGCAGGGCGTGGCGTTCGGCTCGAGCAGATCGTCCATGACGCCGCCGATCGACGTGTGCTCGATCCGATGCTCCCAGCCGTGTGCCGCACAGGTCGTCGTGATGAGGTCGTGGCGGTACCCGTCATAGCCGGAGTCCACGTTCACCGCCACCAGGCTGAAGCCAATTGGGGCACGTCGCCGCAACACGTCGAGGATCTGGAGGAGCGCCCAGCTGTCCTTACCGCCGGAGAGGCCGACCATGATGCGATCGCCGTCCTCGATGAGGCCGAAATCGGTGATGGCCTTCGTGGTCTTTCGGGCGATGCGTGCTTCCAGAGAGCTGCTGTACGACATCGGTTCAGTATACAGGCGAGCGCTCGGGATAGCGCCTGTGCGAGGGGCTTCAGAGTGCGTGAATAAATTCGTGGGGTCCGCCTTTAGGCGGACCTCCATGGCCGATAGGGCCCGAACTCGCGCCGTCATGGGCCG
>JBOGIN010000291.1:0-3577 GCA_050742275.1 Vicinamibacteraceae bacterium | reverse complement strand
CTTCGTCACCCACCTGGGTAAAGCGCGAGCCGATGTGCTGATAGGTGCCAGTGACGTACGCCAGCGAGCCCGGCACCACCTCCCATTGATAGGTCGCTGCTGACGCGAGCTGGAACCGAGGCACGGTCGGCAGCCGCCGCCCCTCTTCGATGCCCGAGACTACGCTGACGGCGCCGCTCGCGTCCGTGGACGTGAGGGTCGATTGCAGCTCGGCGTCGATGAAGCTCCCGGAAAGGGCGAAGTCAAAGTGGCGGTTTGGTGCTACTTCGAGCTCGACTTCGACACCCTGGCTGCGGGCGTTTGGCACGTTGAAAATCAGCCGCGAGGAGCAGGATCCCGCAGTCACGGTCGCCTGGAGATCGTTGACGTCCGTGTAGAATGCCGAAACGCTGAGGGCGCCGTTGCGGTTGAGCACTCTGGACTTGACGCCTACCTCGTAGTTCCAGACCGTTTCGTCCTTCCAGGTATCGCGTCCGCCGAACGTGACGAGATCCCCGGCCGTGCACAACGGCACGTTCAAGGGATCGTTGATCCCCCCGAGCCGGAACCCGCGCGATGCTTGCGCGTTCAGGTGCACGTCATGGGTGAGCTCGTAGGCGGCGATTATGCGTGGCACGACGCCGTCGGAGTTCGTCGTCCCCGGCTGCGATACCAACGACGAGCCGGTGTCGTCGTTACCGAAGAGGCCATCGAAGATCTGTTCCTTGTCCTCGTCGAAGTTGTAGTAGCGCAGGCCGCCCGTCAGGCTGAACGCTTCAGTCAGCGCCACGGTTACCTCGCCGAAGAGAGCGAACTGGTCGAGCGTGTAGCTCAGGCTCGAGAAGAACAAGCTGTCCCTTGGGGCCAGCAGACCGCTCGTGGGGATGCCAGTGAGATCCTCGAACCCAAGGACCACGAGGTCTTGGCCGTAGTCGCGGTCCTGGTGGCTGAAGAAGCCTCCTGCCACCCACTGCCAGCGGCCGGTGTGACCGGCGAGGCGGACCTCCTCTGTGAACGTGTTTGCCTCGGTCGCATCGAACAGCGGTGCGTCGATGGTAAAGACGTCCTCGGGCAGGCCAATGGTGCCGCCCGTGATGCTGGCGGTGAGCGCCGTGGCATCGCGCGTCACGAGGATGTCACGGTGCCCATACGACGTGATCGACGTCAAGGCGACATCGCCAAGGTCGTAGACGATGTTCACGTCGCCGAGAATGAACTCGTCATCGATACCTTCCTGGAGCTGGATGAACTGTTGTCGCTCGCTCAGCGTCACGGCTGGCCGCGTCGTGGTGAAGGGATTAGCCAGGATGTTGAAGTCATCGATGCGGTTCCAACCGTCCGCGTCGACCTTCTGGTAGACGATCCGGGGTGTGATCGACAGACGGTCGTCCGGGGTGATCTTCACGGCTGCCCGCACCCCTGTCCGGAAGCCGTCGTTCACATCGTCTTCCACGCTGAGATCGGGTTGGACGGCGTCGATGTATCCGGGGATGCGGCTGTAGTACGAGGCGACGCGGAGCGCCGCGTTCTCGTGCAGCGGGACGTTGAAAACGAGCTTCGTGTTGCCGCCCAGATCTCCGCCGTCAACGGCGCTGCCCCCGAGCTCGACGAATCCGGACGTCAAGCCCAGCTCCGGCTGGTTGGTAATGTAGCGGACGGTCCCTGACAGCGAGCCGGCGCCGAACAACGTTCCTTGCGGGCCGCGCAGCACCTCCACGCGATTCACATCGAGAAGGTCGAGATCCGGCGTGAAAAGCGAGAGGGAAATGACCGACTCGTCCAGGTACACGCCAACCTGTTCCCTCACGCCAGGCTGGTCGCGCACGATCTGACCGGAGGAGACACCACGCATCGCCACCTGGCTCTGGCCGGGACCAAGGTTCTGCACCGTGAACGCGCCGACGTTCGCCGCCACATCCTCGATGCCTTCGACGCCGCGGGAGCGCAGCACCTGTTCGGTGGGTGCCGCCACCGAGAACGGCGTTTCGAACACCGTCGTGTCACGCTTCAGTGCTGTGACCGTGACTGCCTCGGTCAGAGCAAGCTCGAGGAGGAAATCGACCTCGTCGGACCTGCCGCTCCCGACTTCGACCACCTGTGTGACCGTTCGAAAGCCCTGAAGCGACACGGTGATGCGGTAGGCGCCTGGCCGGAGAGACAGCGTGTAGCTGCCATCCTCGGTTGTGGTCGTAGTGTTGGAAGCGTTGGTGGCTTGGTTCGTGGCCGTCACGGTGGCGCTGGGGACGACGTTGCCGGCCCGATCCCGCACGAGGCCGCTGATGGTTCCGCCCGTGGACTGCGCGCCGAGCGGTGCGCCGTACAGCGGAGTAGAGAGGACGACTGCGAAGACGAGCAACCGGGGCCGGAAGACCATGGTGAGCCTCCTCCCTCGTTTCGCATTCTCACGTTGTTGAATTTATCTTTTCATAAGCCGAAATATGCAGCTTGTCAAGACCCCCCACCAGTATGGACGATCGGTGGGAGCCGGCGTCCCGCAGCGTAAGCACCGGCGCGGGTTGGCGCCGTATTGGCTGAACAGTGGTCTTGTCTGGTTCTATCCATCATGCGGGCGAGAGGCTTTTCAACGATACGAGTGTTTGGAGGAGAAGTGATGCGACCGTTCAGCACGGCACCAACCGGCGATCCCATGACCGACGACACGCGCGATGCGCGCCGCCGCTTTCTGAAGGGGGCGGGCCTCGCGGTCGCCGGCGGGCTTCTGCCGGGGCTGGCCGGATCCGCTGAGGCAACTAGAAGCGGTCCGGCGCAGGGAGCACCTGCCGACGCGCCCGCCTCGTCTGAGCAGGCGAAGCTCGATCGGCTCGCGTCGAACACCTACCCGATGCGCGCGCTGTTCAAGCGCCGGAACGAGCGATCGGACGGGCGGGGGGCGCAGGCCGCCGACGCGATGAAGCAGAAGTACGGGGAGATCACACTGCTCGACTTCCCGCAATTCACACGCGATCGATTTCCCGGCGTGCGGCGCATGGACCTGTGGTCATCCTTGTTCGGCGATGTTACCGACGCATCGATGTTTATCGAGACCAAGGTCACGCGGGGAGAGCGCACGCGCTCGGTGTTCGAGTTCGATCCCGTGAGCGCGGCAGGCCGGAAGTGGCTCGACCAGCTCGCCGCGCGCATGGCCAAAACCGGCGTGACCTGCCATCACGTGTCCAACAACGCCCCACGCGATATCTCGGAGCTAGACGAAAGCGCCCGTCGGCAGGGGATCGACACGGCAAAGAAATGGCTCGATGCGTGCGCGGTCCTCCGTGCGAAGACCATGCGGGTCAATACCGGCGGCCCACGGATTGCCCCGTCGGCGACGGCGACGACCGGCTATCCGCGCAACGACGAGATTGTGAAGTACTTTACCAACGCGATCGAATCGTTCAAGGAGATGGCGGATCACGGCGGGAAGGTGGGCGTGAAGGTCACGATCGAGAACCACTGGGGGCTGAGCGCCGATCCGATGAACATCCGCATCATCCTGGACGAGGTGAATCATCCCTTCTGTGAGGCGTCACCGGACTTCTGCAACTGGGAGCATGAGTACATGCTCTACCACGGCCTGAAGGCGCTGGCGCCGTACGCGCAC
>JBOGIN010000290.1:0-10099 GCA_050742275.1 Vicinamibacteraceae bacterium | reverse complement strand
GCTTTCGGGCGTCCCGTGCGCATGCTCGATTCTCCTCTCTCGAGCAATACGATCGAGACGTCAGATATATTTCACAAATTACTGTTCCAGGACACTAGATGGCAGTGTGGACTCGCGCGACTCTCGCAACTCTAAAGACCCGGACGGTCTCGAAGTCCTTCGCGGCACCGGATAGCGCACATCCGTTACTGTCCGCGGCGATGTTGAAGGCTCGATGCCGCGCTCGGTCAGCTCTCCACTTGTTCGATCGGTGAAGGCTGCCAGAGCCAGCAACAAGCCGTTCACAGCCTCCCTTCGTTCTTGCACGGTAAGCTGTCGTCCTTGGGCCTCCCTCTGACCCATCGCATCGAACACCTCTGCCAACGAACGCTTCATCGCAAGAGAAGCACGGATGAGTGTTTCGAATCTGCTATTCCCTTCCCCCCGCTCGAGCCGTCCAAGGCTCTCTTTGTGGACTCCGGCCGCAGCCGCCAGCGCCTCTTGGCTGCTGAAGCCGCATTGTTTACGCAATGCGACGAACGACTTCGCGAAGAGGTCCTTGATCTCCTGGATCTCTTGCCGTTTCCGGACCTCCTCTTCCGTAAGCGGCTTTTCTCGTTTGTCCTGCTTGCTCGGCGGCACGGACCCTCCGCCCCTCACGGTAGGCGGAGAACGTCATCTGATTCGACACACTATAAGTGGACTTTATGTGTTGATATCCCTATTGGAGTGGTATATTGAAAAACCATCCTGCGAGTTCGAGCCGGTAACGGCGTCTTCATAGAATTTCCCGGGGTCGTCTCCAACGGGATTTGCCGATTCCGAGTTGTCGACTCCAGGTTCGCGACCTTCTCGTGGAGTTGATTCGATGTCTACCGAGCCGAGTCTTCCTGCTGGAACCTTTTACGGGCGCCCGCTGCGTGCCATCGAGGCCGATGGCGTTCGGCTCACTGAATGCGCCTACAATGCCGGCCAGCGCCTGCCGCTCCATACACATGAACAGGCGCTGTTCACATATCTCGTCGAGGGATGCTACGAAGAGGTCTTCGGCCGACTACGTGCGCTGCGGACGCGCCACACGCTCGTATTTCTTCCCGCCGGGCTCTCACACTCCGAGGAACACCGCGCACGTGGTCGTCGCCTCATCATGGAGCTCTCGAGCTCGATGACCGAATCGTTACCCGAGCGGCTCGCCGTTATCCATGCGGGGCATCTCCGCGATCCTCGAGCGCAGGTCGCGGCCGCCCGGCTCTGTCGCGAGATCGAGAGACCGGACGATGCGACGCCCTTGGTGGTCGAGGGACTCGCGCTATGGCTGTTGCACGATTTGCTCGACGAGCGGCTCAGACCAGTGCACCGCAGCCCACCACCGTTCCTCAAGCTGGCCTGCGAGCACATCGAAGCGTCACTTCATCGCTCACTGACGACGACGGAGATCTCACTCGTCGCGGGTGTTGATCGCTGGCAGCTCGCGCGCGCGTTCCGCACGTACTTCTCTTGTACTCCCGGAGACTACGTCCGTCGTCGTCGCGTGGAGATCACGCGCATCGCGCTCGCCGATCCCGATCGTTGCCTTGCCGAGATCGCCACTCAGGCCGGGTTCTTCGATCAATCACACTTCTGCCGCGTCTTCAGGAGGATTACGGGCCTCACGCCGCTCACCTATCGGCGTCAGGTTATTGGCCGCCGGCGGCCGGCGGACGATCCGTGTCCGACTGCACTCGTGTCGTCCTGAGCTCGACCGCCTTTGGCTACAGTCTGCGCCGCGTACGGCGACATCCCGGCATCCGACCGGTTGACGCCGCCCACGCTCCGTCATCGATGCGCCGCACATCCTAAAGGCGACGGCACCTTCGCACCCGTCGCCACGAAACCCGAGCCACAAGCTTCCTTGGCCTGAGTACGGATGGGTTGTCGGCAGTCGTGCGCGCATCCCGGATGGCTTCTCGTCGATGTGGGCACCTACCACATATAAGCAGTGGCGCCTATATGTAAGTTTTCATAGGATCATCATACCTATAGGCGTCAACAACTCGTGACACTCCTCCTGATAATCATCGCGATGGACCGGGCGACGACGCTCATTCGGCGTCTTGGACGGGTGATCCGCGCGGCGCGCGGTGAGCTGGGCCTCACGCAGGCGCAGATGGCGGCGCGGTGCGGTCTGTCGCCGAAGCACTTTGGCCAACTGGAGCGCGGCGATGTCGAGGCGAGTCTCAGTGCGCTCGATAGCCTTGCGCGTGGTCTGCGCATGAGTCTGCCCGAGATGCTTCATGAGACTGGTCTGCCGCGCCGTGGCGACCGGCCGACCCTCGTCTTGCGTGATTGGCAACGGATTCGATCCGTGTCGCAAATGCTCGCCGCACACGCCGACCGTGTCATTTCGTACGCGCAGGCTACCGGTGGCGACACCGGCACAACGAGCTCCGCTTTTCCTCGACGCGCGCGCCACGACCGACACACGGCCGACATCGGAAACAGATAGTGCGTCGTCGCACCCATTGGTAACAGCGTGCCTGACCGAGTGGCGTATACGTTTCTAATAGCGCCACACGCTTCATCACAGATGACTCGCAGGTAATACGACCCCACGACTGCTATCGCTATAGTCACCTCTCGCCTGCTGCGAGCCTTCGTGCGAGGGTCGGTTCCGAGGTGAACCACCAACGCCAGGGGTCGCTTACTTGGGCGGAGAGGAGAAACGCCAATGGCGCGCGGATTGGTTTCCGCAATGGTAGTAGTGTCGGTCTTGCAAGGTTGTCTCGCCACGGCGCAGCCCTCGGCAGGCGGCTCGATCCACGGGGTCGTATGTGACGTCCAGAACGCGAATGTACCTGGTGTCACCATCGTGATGACGAGTCCTGACGCGCCCGGCGCATACGAAGCAGTCACCGATTCTGAGGCCACCTATCGGTTCACGGGTCTGCAGCCCGGCGCATACACATTGCGCGCTTCCCTTCCGGGATTCGCCACGCTCGAACAGAAAGTCATCATCCGTGCTGGCGTGGATGTAGCGCTCGATCTCACACTGCAGGTCGGCGCTTTTACCGAGACCATCGAGGTACGGCGCGATCCGCCATTGTTGGAGTCGACGACCGCCAGGCAGGCCGTGAACATCAGCGGCGAGCTGCAACGGCGATTGCCCCTCAGCGATCGACGGCGGGGCTCGGACGTCTTGCTGCTAACGCCCGGCGTTGTCTCGAGCGAAGGATTCGGAAGTGACCCCCTCTTCTCGGTCCATGGCTCGGATCAGTACTCGCATGTCACGGAGCTCGACGGCGTGGACATGGGCTCGGTTGGACGCAGCTCCCCGACATCCATTCAGTTCAACACGGACCTGATCCAAGACGTGCAGGTAACGACCGCGGCCAATGACGCCTCGGCTCCGCTTGGTCTCGGCGCGATCATCAACGTCGCCACTCGATCTGGGACCAACGACCTCCGTGGCGCGTTCAACGCTACCTTTCAACCAAAGCGACTCAATGACCGCAACAGCATGGGCACCAGCGCGACGGTGAGCCAGGAGCAGGTCGACCTGTCTGGCGGTGGACCGCTCCGGCGTGACCGCGCATGGTGGTTCGCAGCGTACCGCAGGCAGCGAACCCACACGGGAGTTGCCCGCACGCCGGCCCACCTCGAAGCGCTGGCAGCACTGGCACCCGGCTTCTCGCCATTCGACAACGTGACTTCCGGAGATTGGTACTTCGTGAAGCCGAGCCTACGCATTTCGGCCGCTCACACCCTCAGTGCGCAGGTGCAACAGGACGAATCGTTTCAGGAGATTGGGGTTGCTGCGGCTTCGAGCCCGCCAAGCCGGCGCATGGGCGGACCGGGGGCCAGTGCTCGTTGGTCGTCTCTTTGGAGCGGCTCGCTGACAACACAGGTCACCATCGCGTGGAACCGCAAGACCTCCGTGATTGAGCCGCCGGATTCACTCGATCAACCCTTTCAAGCGGTCTACGAGAACACCGTCGCTTCAGGCCCTCGGCTAATCGGCACGGGGGTGGTTGCATATCTCGGTGCACCGACTTCACTCTGGCACGAGTCACCGGATGAACGCTTTAGATTGAGTGCAGACGCAACGTATCACCGGTCTGGGACCACAGGATCGCACCAGGTCCAGGTCGGCTTAGCATTGGAGCCAAGACTTCGAGCAGAGACGACAACGTTCTTCGCCAACGAGGGGTTCATCTTGGAGGATCTCGTGCTCGCCGGCGCCGGCGATCTGACGGCACCGCTCATGCCCTTTCATCGTCAAGTCTATGACGCTCTCCAGAACACGGATGTACGACGGGACACCAGAGACGTGGCCGTCTACTTACAGGATACGTGGCGTCCCGTCGAGCGATTGACAATTAGCGGAGGCGTAAGGATTGACTGGATTCACCGGCGGGATCGCCTCTGTGAGGAGGCCGGGTTCCCAGGGGAAGAGTGCATCACACAGCACAGCACCGACATCGGGCCCCGGTTTGGCATAAATCATCTGCTGACTAGCGATGGAAGGACCCGCATGTTCGGCCACTGGGGGCGTGTGCACGAAGCGCAGGCACAGTCGGCTGTGTCGGTGGCCGCTAGATCACCTGGCCTGCGAGACCTGTACGATCTCGACCTCAACGGCACCTTCGACACCGTGTTCGAGTCACCCGGTCGTACGGCGATCGCGCCAGACCGACTGGTTGATTCCGAGTGGCATCAGCCCTACGTCAACGAGCTGACCGCAGGACTGAGTCGTCAATTGGCAGGTTCGGCCACGGTCACCGCGTCGGCCACACGTCGTGAGTACCGTGACCGTGCGGTGTTTCTAGAAACAAATGGGCTGTACGACGGCGGTGTGTTCCGTGGGTATGAGGACCAAAGCCTAAATGAAGTCTATGCGTTGACGAACAACCGATGGAACTGGCCGGTGGTTTCTACCGCCAGCGTCACGCTGACACGACAGACCGCGAGCCTTCAACTCATCGCCAGCTACGCGCGGCAATGGCGACGTCTCGAGGGCACGTGGCAGCCGCGTGACCCAGCGTCGTTCATTCAGCCAACTGCGTTTCCCAACTCCCGAGGAATCGGCAGTACCAGGGGCTCGACGACCTCCACACGCGATGCCTCTAGCCTATCCGGGCAAAGTATGACCGATGAGAACCACTGGCGAGATCATGTGCTGCGGATGGGTGTGAGTTGGGTCGCCCCGTGGCAGCTTCTCCTTGCGGCCAGCTATGTGTTCCAATCGGGCCTGTGGTCCGGCCCCGTCGTCACACGTCTCGAGGCACCAGACCCACAATTCGGCCCTCCTACGCTGGATCTTCCAAACGGACGGCTCGTTTCGAACCCTCTAGCCACGCAAATCCGGTTCGGATCTCCAACACGAGACGAGGGCCAATTGAGGACGGAGGGGCACCATACGGTGAATCTGAGAGTGGGCCGGGAATTCCGGTTCAAGGGAACACAGATGGAGATCTCCGCCGACGTCTTTAATCTCTTCAATGCGGCGACGGACCTCCTGTTTGAGATTGGCGCCAACCAAATGTACAGCCCCAGTTTTGGCGCGCTCAGATCGAGACAGTCGCCGCGGATCGGCCAGCTCGCTCTGCGGTTGGCATTCTAGGACCGCTCATGGCTCGCTTGACCACAATCAGGGGACTGGCGCTGTTGCTCGTGATACCTCCGCTGTCAGGAGCGCCAGCGAAGGTGTCGATTGAGCCCTTTCAGGAAAGTGCTCAGATCACAGTCGGAGCTCGTGTCTGGATTAGTCACGATCGCCCGGCCGATGCGCACACGGAAGGTACAATCGCTGTGTCCCCGGCCAATCCCCGCCAAATGATCGCTTGCGCGATGGTCATTGGTGAAACGGGTTACCGCGGAGTTCGCGTCTTCGCATCGTCCGACCACGGCAAGTCGTGGCGGCTCACCTTCGAATCGCGGCCTGCGAGTTGGGGAGGCGATCCAGTCTGCACGTATGGCCCGGATGGGACAGCCTACTTTGCATTTCTTCCGCTTCCGCCCGAACCGCGGCGCACTTACGTCCTGACGTCGACAGACGGTGGCAACACCTGGAGTAGGGAGCGCCAGGTCGGATACGTCGATCGGCCGGAGCTCGTCGTGGACAGCACGAGAGGGCCGTTCCATGGACGCGTCTATCTGCACGGGGAGGGTCGGATTGGAGGGCTGGGGAGTCAAGGCTATGACACACTGTCGCTTTTCCGATCCATGGACGGTGGTAAGACATATCAGGGACCTGTAACGAGAATGCACGTGCAAGACCGTGTGCTGAGAGGCCTCAGTAATGGCGTAATCCTCAGCGACGGAAGCTGGGCGACGGTGTTCGCTGATAGACCAGAGCATCCGCCGCCGACACCCGGCCGGCCCCTCTTCGCCCCTCCGGGTGGAGCAAACACAACCCGACTGCTGTTTGTGCAATCGGCCGACGGAGGCGAAACGCTGGAACAACCGTCCGTCATCGGACCCGCTTGGCTGATAAGGGATGACATCGCGAGCACGTCCGAACCCCGTCTCGCAGTGGACGCGAGCTCTCGTGTCTTTCGAGGCCGGCTGTACGTCGTGTGGTCCGACACCCGGGACGTCGTGCCGCCCGATACGCCCCGTGGTGGCATGAACATTCTCTTTGCGTCGTCGGACGACGGAGGGCGGACCTGGACCGAGCCCATCGTCGTCAACGACGACCACCCGTCGCCAGATGCGCCGCCACCCAAGCACTTTCAGCCGACGCTTGCGGTCAACCGTGACGGCGTCGTCGGCGTGGCGTGGTACGACCGTCGCGACGCGGCGGACAACCTCGGCTGGAGCGTCCGCTTCACCTCATCGCTCGACGGCGGTCAGACGTTTCTGCCTAGCGTCGTCGTCGCCGAACGCGCGGTACGCTTCGGTGGCACCGAGCGATGGTCGCCCTACACGGTGGTTCGCGGTGGAGGTACCCCGCACGCCCCCGGTGGGCCGATCCGAGCTATCGTCGGCGGCATCAGCTACGGTCATCACTATTCGGGAGGCGACTATCACAGCATGACCACCGATGCTGCCGGTGTCTTCTACCCATACTGGATCGGAAACGCGACCGGCCGGCATCAGCTCTATACCACGCCGATTACGGTGAAAGGGACTCCGCACCGGCATCTCGCTGGTCCGAACGTTGTCGATCTGAGCAAGCGCGTCACACTGGAGGTCGAGCGCACGGAGTACGACCCCACGAATCATATGGCCAGCCTCACCGTTCGGCTTCGGAACGTGTCAGACTCGCCGATTTCGACACCGCTCCACGTGCGCCTGCTCACGTTGCATTCCGACATCGGCAACCCGCGTGCCCTCGATGCGGACAATGCGCTCGAAGGACCAGGAGCGCTCTATGACGTCAGCGCCCTTGTCGCCGGTGGCCGACTGCCTGCGAACGCATCCTCGAAGGAGGGCGTGCTCCGCTTCCGCATCGATGAGCCACGTCCCTTCAAACAGGGCGATGACATCAAGCTGTACGTCCTCTTCTTTACGTGCGAAGTCCTGGGCGAGCGTCGCCCGCCAGGCTGACGAATAGACACCAGGCATCCACGAGAAGCGCCTACCTTGCACTCGCGAGCACGGGAGCCATGAATCGTTCAGTACACGATGGCATTCTAGGACCGCTCATGGGTGGCTCGACCGCAATGAGGGTTCTGGCGCTGTTGCTCGTGACACCTGCGCTGTCAGGAGCCCCAGGAAAGGCGGCGGTTGAAGAACCCTCCGACCAGGACAGTGCCAAGATCACGGTGGGGGCTCGTGCCTGGATCAGCCGCGATCGCCCAGCCGATGCACACACGGAGGGCACAATCGCTGTGTCCCCGGCTAATCCCCGCCAAATGATCGCCTGCGCTATGGTCTTTGGCCAGATGGGATACCGTGGCGTGCGGATATTCGCATCGTCCGACCACGGCAAGTCGTGGCGGACCACCTTCGAGTCGCGCCCTGCGAGTTGGGGAGGCGATCCGGTCTGCGCCTACGGCCCGGATGGCACGGCCTACTTAGCCTTTCTCCCTCTTCACCCCGACCCGCTACGCACTCACGTCCTCACATCGACCGACGGCGGCAATACCTGGAGCCAAGAGCACCGTCTCGGGCGCGTCGATCGGCCCGAGCTCGTCGTAGACGGCTCTCGCCGACGCTTTCGTGGACGCGTCTATCTATATGGGACAGGCGCAGTTCGCGGGTTCGATGAGGACACCTCCTATGGAGTCTCGCTCTACCGCTCCAAAGACCACGGCAAGACGTTCATGGGACCTGTTTCGAGGGTCCCTGGAAAGGAGCGCATCGCATTAGGTATTGGGAATGGCGTGATACTGGACGATGGGAGCTGGGCGACCGTGTTTGGAAACGTACCGCGCGGTCATCCGACACCTGGCCGGCCGCTCTTGGCTCCTCCGGGCGGAGCCAATACGATCCGCCTTCTCTTCATGCGCTCGACCGATGGAGGCGAGACGCTGGAACAACCGTCGGTCGTCGGATCCGCGTGGTTGGTGAAGTACGACAGCACAACGACGTTGAATCCACGCCTCGCAGTGGATACCAGCTCTGGGCCCTTTCGAGGCCGCCTGTACGTCGTCTGGCCCGACAGCCGTGACCTTCTTCTAGCCGATACCTCAGACGGTCGCATCAACATCCTTCTTGCAAGATCGGACGATGGTGGGCGTACCTGGACAGAGCCCATCGTCGTCAACGACGATAGGCCGTTGCCCGATGTGCCGCCGCCCAAGCACTTTCAGCCCATGCTCGCGGTGAACCGCGAGGGCGTCGTTGGTGTGGCGTGGTACGATCGGCGCAGCGCCGCGGACAACCTCGGGTGGAGCGTCCGCTTCACCGCATCGCTCGACGGCGGTCAGACATTCTTGCCCAGCGTCGTAGTCGCTGAACATGCGGGACGCTTTGATGGGAATGAGCGATGGGCGCCGTTCGCCGTGGTGCGCGGTGGAGGCACTCCCGCTGCGACCGGCGGCCCGATCCGGACAATAGTCAGCTACGGCCATCATTACTCGGGAGGCGACTACCACAACATGACGACCGATTCGGCAGGCGTCTTTTATCCATACTGGATTGGCAACTTCACCGGATGGCACCAAGTCTACACTACTCCGATTACGGTGAAGGGTCCGCCGCACCCGCACCTTGCGGGGCCAAATGTCGTCGACGTAAGCGAGCGCGTTACGCTCGAGGTCGTCCGCACGCAGTACGACCCCACTAATCATGTGGCCAGCCTCACCGTTCAGCTTCGGAACGTATCCGACTCGCCGATTTCGGCCCCGCTCCACGTGCGGCTACTCACACTGCATTCTGAAATCGGGATTCCGCGCGCCCTCGATGCCGACAATGCGCTCGAGGGGCCAGGAGCGCTCTATGATCTCAGCGCCCTCATCGCCGGTGGCCGACTCGCTGCAAACGCATCCTCGAAAGACCGTGTCCTGCGCTTCCGCATTGATGAACCACGCCCCTTCACACAGGGCGATGACATCAAGCTGTACGTTCTTTCGTTTACATGTGAAGTGCTGGGCGAGCGTGGCCCGCCAGGCTGACAAACAGACACCGGGTATCCGCGAGGAGCACCGCCCCCCTCCCAAGCACGAGAGGCATGAATCGCTCCGCACACCATGTCAACCGTCCAGACCAAGCACGACGCCGTCGCTAGGTTGCGTGAGTGGCGGGAAGCTATCTGGCGGACCCTCTATCGGACCGAGCACTAAACGCAGCACCGGAATCTCGTGGAGATCAGGCTTCGCGTACATCATCTTCTCATCTCCTCACGTATGGAAGAGGAACGAGCCTCCCCTCCCCTCGCGAGCAGAAGGGGAGGCACGAGTCGCTCAGCACGGGACGTCAGTCGTCCAGGCCGAGCACGAGTTCACCGTCAGGCTGCGTGTGCAGCGGGAAGCCGTCTTCCTCGCCGTCAATCACACCGAGCACCAACGCCGATGCTCGGCCGATCTCGTAGAGCTCAGGCTTTTCGTACGTCATGGCTTATCACCTCCTTTCGTGTGGAATCTACCCGGCCAGGCAACTTGATGGTGCGGTTGGTTTTCGCCCTCAGGCGACGGTCCGCCAGCCATACCTCAACCGACAGGAGCAACCGAAGAGCGGTGGACGCATGGTGCTGGCA
>JBOGIN010000289.1:0-4093 GCA_050742275.1 Vicinamibacteraceae bacterium | reverse complement strand
CCTGACGCCTGCTGACCCCTGACGCCTGACCCCTGACACCTAGAACGACGCCGGCACGCTGTAACGCTTCGACCGCAGGTGTTCGATGAGGATTCGGTCCGCCTCCTTCGGCTCGAACGGCTCGCATGTCTCCGCACCTGGCAGCAGTGGCACGCGGCCGCCATGTGCCCTGGGTGGGTCGCGATCCACTCTGAGATAGCGCCAGCGATTGCCGCGAACCAGTGTGGCGACACCCAGGCTGTAGAAGGGCGGCACGGGATCGGTTGCGATGCCCACGCCCTGTTTGACCTTGGGCTTCGTTGAAATGGCGCCGAAGACCGGTCGGCACGGCGGGATCTCGCCGATGAGCGACGTCCCCTCCATCCAGGGGGGCGTGGTGATGCCAAGGACATCGAGCACGGTCGGCGCGATATCGATCATCTGCGCCGTCACCCCGAGACGTCCGCGTCGTACGGCTCCCGGCAGGCGAATGACGAGCGGCAGGGGCACGTTGGTCTGAAACCTCGCGCCGTGGTCCGCGTAGACAATGAGCAGCGTGTTGTCGAACACGCCGCGCTGCTCGACGAGATCGACGATCTCGCGCAGGTACTTATCCGCATCGAGGATGGCATCCTCGTAGAAGGCCGGTATCCGATCGTCGTGTTGCGTCATGCCGGCCGAGAATCGTCTCTGGCGGGGCACGAACCTCGGACCGTGCGTCACCATGATGTGGACGTGCGCGAAGAACGGCTGATCGCTGTTTTGAATGAACCGCGTGACCTGCCGCATGCGGCTCCTGTCCATGTATTGGACCCAGATGGGCTCGTTGATCTCTTCGAACGGATCAGCCCCGCCTTCATTGGCGAGCTGCTCGACGCGCGTCCGCACGCGGTCGAAGACCTGTCCGAAGAAGTAGCGACCGGGTCCCCTTCGGGCGATTATTTGCGCCCCTGGAAACTTGTTGGGCCCGAACTGGTTGTTGATGACTTCGAATGCGTTCTGCATGTTGAAGTCCACCGAGGCCCCGTAGTGGCGCACGGCGAACTGGCCCGTCCGGTAGTGAAGGGCGCGCAAGACGGCCGGCAGGTGGAGCGACGTGTCAGGGCCGCGCAGGATGTCCGGCGCGTAGATGACGCGCGTGGTCGTCGGCAGACGGCCCGTGAGAATGGAGGTGAGCGAGCCGGCGGTGTTGCCCGCGTTCGAAAAGGCGTTGGAGAACACCAGCGACTGCTGCGCGAGCTCGTCGAGGAACGGCGTTGTCTCGCGCTCGTAGCCGTAGAGCGACATCTGCTCCGCGTTCGCGCCGTCGAGACCGACGAGCAGGATGTTCGGACGCACCTTTGCAGCGCCAACGGCGACCGGCATGACGTCGTCTTCCGTGGTCGAGATCGCTTCCACCGCGCCGGCGGCGACGGCCGCACAGCTGAGGGCTACCGCCGCTCTCGCGCACCAGCGCCGGCGCCGGCCGCTCGCCTGGAGCACGGCGGCCATTCTGCCGGCGCATACGTAGAGAAGTCCGCCCGCCAGCAGCAGTGCGCCCGCGTACCACAATCGGGACCGGTCAAGCGAGCGGATGCCCCAGCCGAAGACAGTGTTCGTGAAGTTGTCCACGAGGAGCATCAGCGAGGCGAGCAACACCAGGGCGAGTGGCAGCTGCAGAAGCCAGCGGCCAGCACTGCCGCTGAGCGCCGGGACGATTGCGCGCCCGACGAGCCAGAGCGCGCCCAGCAGCAAGAGACCGCAGGCGGTGAGCGGCAGCGTCGCGGTCGCGAGCGCGCCGACGCGCCCGGTCCAATCGATCACCGAGAGAAACGACGGCTTCGTGACGAAGAAGAGCCACTCCATACCCATGAAGAGCCAGACGGCGACGACATACAGGCTGGCCCAGACTTGGTATGAGACGAGTGACCCGTGCGGGGTGGTGCCCGATGATGGTTGCGATGGAGCAATCGTTCTCGGCGTGTCCATTCAGCGGCGCGAAAAAGGGGACAGGCCCCTTTTCGTACACGTCAGTTCCAAAAAAGGGGCCTGTCCCCTTCTCCGCGCCGCCTCTATCGTGAGTCGCTCCGCGGGCTGACGGCCTCGCGAACCACCCTCAAGAGGTCGATGGGCAATGGAAAGATGATAGTCGAGTTGTGCTCGGCCGCGATGTCCGTCAGCGCTTGCAGATAGCGGAGTGTGATGGCGGCGGGCTCCCGATTGATCACGGCGGCGGCCTGCGCCAGCTTCTCCGAGGCACTCAGCTCCCCTTCTGCATGGATGATCTTCGCGCGCTTCTCCCGCTCCGCCTCCGCCTGCCGCGCCATGGCGCGCTGCATGTCCGCCGGCAGGTCCACGTGCTTGACTTCGACCGAGGAGACTTTGATGCCCCACGGGTCGGTCTGCGTGTCGAGGATCTGTTGAAGCTGGATGTTCAGCCGCTCCCGCTCGGCGAGCAAGTCGTCGAGCTCCGCCTGCCCCAGGATGCTGCGCAAGGTGGTCTGGGCGAGCTGCGACGTCGCGTAGTGGTAGTTCTCCACTTCGACGATGGCCTTTTGCGGGTTCATGACGCGGAAGTAGATCACGGCGTTGACCTTCACCGAGACGTTGTCGCGTGTGATGATGTCTTGCGGCGGGACGTCGAGCACGATCGTCCGGAGGCTGACGCGCACCATGCGGTCGATCGGCCGGAACACGAAGATGAGCCCGGGGCCTTTGGGCCGCGGCAGCAGCTTGCCCAACCGGAAGATGACGCCCCGCTCGTACTCGTTCAGGATCTTGAGCGAGTTGAGCAGGTACAGCACGACGATCCCGAGAAGGATCACCAAGGGAGAAAAGGTCATGACGCGGAGCCTCCGGGAGACGAACGGTTGATCGGACGAACCGTGAGTGTCAAGCCGTCAATGGCGACCACCTCCACCGGAGCGTCGCGCGGAATCGACTCCTGAGCGGTGGCGGACCAGATTTCACCGTGGACGCTGACCGTTCCGACGCCGCTCGTCGGGATCTCGGTGAGCGCGCGGCCACGGCTGCGTACCATGCCGGCGGTGCCGGTCACCGCAGGCTGCCGCTGCGAGGCGAGCGCGAGGCGGCCGAGGAAGACGAAGATTGCAGCAAAGGCCACCGACACCGGCACGACGAGGCCCAAGCTGACGGTCATCCCCGGCGCATTGCCTATCATCACGATCCAGCCGAGCACGAGGCTCACGGCGCCGCCGACGCCCAGCGCCCCAAAGCTTGGCATCTTCAGCTCGAGGACCAGAAGGCCAAGTCCGAGGCCGATGAGCAGCAACCCGGTGACGTTGATGGGCAGCACCTGGAACGCGAGAAACGCGAGCAGCAGGCAAAGGCCACCGACCACGCCCGGCACGATCGATCCCGGATACCACAGCTCCACGGTGAGCCCCAGCATCCCGAGGCTGAAGAGCAGCACCGCGATCTGTGGATGCGCGATGGCGCCGAGAAATCGCTGCCGCCAGTTCGGCGCGAGGTGCTCCACTCGTGCTCCCGCGGTGCGCAACGTCATCTCTTGGTCGTTGAAGCGGGTGATCTGGCGCCCGTCCAACTGGCGGATGACCTCGTCGACGTCCGAGGCGATGAAGTCGATGAGCGGCGGCTTGGCGTTCAGCGCCTCACGCTCCGTGAACGATCGGCTCTTTCGCACGGCCTCGTCCGAAAGGGCAACGTTTCGCCCGCGAGCTTCCGCGAGTGAGCGGGCGTAGGCGGCCAGGTCCGACGCCGCCTTTTCTTCCATGGTCTTGTTGCCCTCCTGCGCTCCGCCGGAGGATCCGCCAATCGTGGCCGGGTGCGCCGCGCCGATGTGGGTGCCCGGCGCCATCACGACGACATCGGCGGCCAGCGTGAGATAGAAGCCTGCCGAGGCCGCGCGCGCGCCGGCTGGCCCCACGAAGATCACGACGGGCGTGCGTGCGGCAATCATGCGCGAGATGATTGTGCGCGTGGACTCGACCAGGCCACCCGGTGTGCGGAGCTCCACCACGAGAGCAGCCGCGCCGGAGGTATCCGCGCGGTCGATGGCGTTGGCGAGAAACTCGGCGGTCACCGGATGAATGATCCCATCGACCTCAGCGACCAGGACGAACGGCAGGCGCTTGGGCTCCTGCGCCGCAACGGC
>JBOGIN010000288.1:0-3283 GCA_050742275.1 Vicinamibacteraceae bacterium | reverse complement strand
CCTGACGCCTGTGTGAACCTCGAACGTTGAAGAAAACCCGCTCCGCTCGAAGCTCCCCCCGACGATACAACCGACGCACGATGACCGAGCTGCGCCGAGGCCGCCGACGCGCGCGCGGGTCGCGTCTCACTTGGTGGGTGCTCGGGCTGGTGGCGCTCGTGGGCCCCGTCCTTGTCATGGGGCTCGTGCTCACCTATCTCTTCGTGACCGTGTCACGCGAGGTCGATCGGTTCGTCACCGGAAGTCAGTCACGCGCGCTCCCGCAGGTCTACGCACGGGCGTTCACGATCAAGCGCGGCCAGTCGTTGACCGACCACCAGCTCGTGGAGCGGCTGAACGACCTCGGTTACACGCAGCGAGCCCCTGTCACGAGCCCGGGCGAGTTCGCCATTGGTCAGCAGGCCGTGGCGCTCGTCCCGCGCACGGGGGATCATCGCGGGCGGATCGTCCGCGTGGTGTTCCAGCAGGCGCCCGACGCCACGTCCGGGCGTGTGAGGCGAATTGAAATCCTGCACGCCGGCACGACGCCCGTGCTCACCCTCGACGCGCCGCTGCTCACGGCCGTGGCGGGCGGCAGCCGCGAGAAGCGGCGGCAGGTGCCGCTCGCCCAGATCCCGCTGCGCATGCAGCAGGCCGTGCTCGCGATCGAGGACCGCCGGTTCTACGCGCACCCGGGCTTCGATGTGGTGCGCACGATTGGCGCGGCGGTCACCAACGTGCGCGGCGATCGTCCGTACCTGGTGGGCGCGAGCACCCTCACACAGCAGCTGGTCAAGAACTCCTTCCTCACGCCCGAGAAGTCCTATTGGCGAAAGCTGCACGAAGCGGTGCTGTCGGTGGTGCTCGAGCGACGGTTGAGAAAGCAGGCCATCCTCGAGCTCTACCTCAACGACGTGTACCTCGGCCAGCGCGGGTCCTTTGCAATCCATGGCGTCGCGGAGGCCTCGCGTATCTTTTTCGGCAAAGACGTCGCGAATATCAGCCTCAGCGAGGCGGCCACGATCGCTGGCGTTATCCAGAGCCCGAATTACTATTCCCCGTTCAGACACCGGGAACGGGCGCGTGCGCGCCGCAACACCGTGCTCCGCGCGATGGTCGATGCGGGCTTCATCACGCCCGACGTCGGTGAGCGCGCCGCGGCGGAGCCGCTCATCGTTCGGGTCCGTGCGCTCGACGCCGAGGCGCCGTACTTCGTCGACTACGTCATGCGCCTGGTGGGAGGGCAACTGACGTCACCCAGCGCACGCGGGATCACGATTCACACCACCCTGGATCTGCACCTGCAGCGACTCGCACAGGAGGCCGTGGCCTCCGGTCTCGAGCGCGTCGATCGCGTCCTGGCGCGGCGGCGAACGCGGCGCGGTGGCGCCCAAGCGGCGCTGGTTGCGGTCGATCCGCGCACGGGGGACATCCTCGCGCTCGTCGGCGGACGCTGGTACAACACGTCACAGTACAACCGGGCCGTGAGCGCGCGCCGCCAGCCGGGATCGATCTTCAAGCCCTTCGTCTATCTGGCCGCGTTCGAGCGCGCGCGGCTCGAGCGGCGCACCGACCTGACGCCGGCAACCATCGTCATCGATGAGCCGACGACGTTCGTGGATGGTGACAAGACGTGGACGCCCGCGAACTACGAGAACGAGTACGACGGGCCCATCACGTTGCGCCGGGCGCTGGCGCGCTCGCGCAATGTCGCAACCATCAAGGTCGCCGAGATGGCCGGCTACGATCGCGTGGCGGAGCTGTGGCGCCGTGTGGGCACCCGCGCGTCGCCGCGGCCCTATCCCGCCATCACGCTCGGCGTCTTCGAAGTCACGCCGCTCGAAATCGCCGAAGCCTACACGCTGTTCGCCAACCGTGGCGAAGTCCGGCCCCTCCGCGCGGTCGATCGGCTCGTCGTGGATAATCGCGAGATCCAAGCGCCGCGTGAGCCGCGCACCCGCGCCGTCGCCTCACCGCAGGCGACGTTCCTGGTCACCAGCATGATGCGCAGCGTGCTGGACGAGGGCACTGGTGCGGCCGCGCGCGCCGCCGGGTTCCGGCTGGACGCCGCCGCGAAGTCGGGCACCACCAACGACCTGCGCGATGCCTGGTTCGTCGGGTTCACGCCGGAGCTGCTCACGGTAGTCTGGGTTGGGCTGGACGACAACACGCCAGTCGGCCTCAGCGGCTCGAGCGCGGCGCTCCCCATCTGGACGCGGTTCATGCAGCGGGCGCTCTCCGGCCACGAGAGCGCGTCGTTTCCGGTGCCGGACGGCCTTGCGTTCGCGGACATCGATCCGGACACGGGGGAGCGCGCCGGTCCGCTGTGCCCGACGCGCATCAACGAAGTGTTCCTGGAAGGCACCGAGCCAAGGACCATCTGCCAGTTGCATCATCGATGGGTGCCGCAGGCGTTCCCGGTGCGGTCGGGTAGAGAGTGAAGGGTCGTCCCACAGACCCCTGCTATTGCTGACGGAGCGCGCGGACCGTCGAACCGGCACACCAACACGTTGAGTCACCTAATAGCGGCCCGAACCTTGTGCCGAACTCGTGCCGGAACGAGTCCATGCACATTGCTCATGCGAAGCGACGACACAATCCCCTCAGCTTGCATTTATCGAGCTATGGGATCGACGTTCTGCTCGCGCGGTGTACGTCTGCCCTTGACCACTCAGGCGTCACTGATCTTGCCGGGAATGAGGTATGCGCGACTCTGATTCGTCGACGTCCGTGTCAACGCGCTTCGGCAGTCTTCGCTTCTCCATCAACGTCCGCTTGCCACGCGTCCAGCAAGGAACGCAGACGAATGGCGATTTCCGGGCGTTGACCAATCATGTTGTTGCGTTCGCCGACGTCCGTTCGGAGATTGAACAACAGAGGCCTTCTGCCGTCAAAGATAAGCTTCCACTCACCGGCGCGAACAGCTCGCTGTGATCGAGCGCCGGTCACGCGCCAAAACACGGTGCGTTCAATCGTCTTTGCTTTTCCCTCCAACACGGGAAAAAGGTTGATTCCGTCTAATCTTGCCTCCGCCGGCACGCTCGCCCCGGCCGCTGCGAGGATGGACGCTGTGAGATCCATGGTCAGTCCAACCTGACCCGATACGCTGTCAGCGGGGATACGGCCTGGCCACCGGACCATGGCAGGCACTCGGATGCCTCCTTCCCAGACCGAGCCCTTGTGGTGAAAGAGCGGCCCCCCGTGCGACAGCCATTCACCGCCGTTGTCGTTCGTGAAGATGACGAGCGTCGAGCGGCGGAGATCGAGCTTGTCGAGCGTCGCGAGAATCCGTCCGACACCGGTG
>JBOGIN010000287.1:0-3630 GCA_050742275.1 Vicinamibacteraceae bacterium | reverse complement strand
GGCGTCTCGATGCCCGAGAGGTAGTAGAAGGTGTTGAACTGGCGCGGGACGATGAATCCGTTCGTCTGCGGCATGCCCTGCGCGACCGCGACGGCATGCTCGCCAATGCGTGCGAACACCTTCTGCCAGCGCGCCTCGAACTCCTCTGGAGGAAAATCGGTCTGGTAGTGCTGTGCGATGCTGGGATGCGGCAGCACGAGCATCACGGCCGCCAGGAGCGAGCTGCGAGCGAGCATGGATCTCCTCTCCTCCGTCGCCGCAGCGACGAAGATACCGAGTCTCGTCATCACGCTGAGTATATGAAGCCTCTGCGCTTATGGGCGCATGACTTTTTCTCAACTGGGCGGAGAAAAGGGGGCCTGTTCGCGTTTCCTCACGGGTGCCGGTACACTTCCCAGCCGAGGTACGTGGAGAAGGCATCCTCGATGGCGGCGGCAGAGCAGGCCCGCGTCGCAGCGACGTGGTGCTCGAAGCCGTGCTGGCAGACGAAGCGCAGGAGGCGCTGGAAATCCGGGATCTCAATCACGCCGTAGCCGCCGAACGTCTCGAGCCTGTCGTCGGTGAAGTTCCCTTCACCGACGTACGAGCTGATGACGCCGCGGAGATCGTCGGTCGACACGCGACAGTACGTGAACGGGCCGGGCGCGATCCGGCCGACGATCGTGCCGAACGTGTTCTCCTTGCCCACGGTGCCGGCGATGATCTCCTGATAGTCCATGCGCTGGTCGCTGAAGAAGGCCTTCGGCAGGTTCGAGCAGTGGAAGACGACACCCTTGTTGGGATCGTCGCCGAAATTGTTGTTCCAATCGAGGAGCGCCGCCGGCTGCTGCGACGCGGCCTGCAGGACGTACATCCCGACGAGCCCCGCAATGTCGGTCTCGCACGCGCTTGGAAGCAGCGAGTTGGACATCATGCTCATCAGCGTGCACGGCACGACGCCGTAGAACTCTTCGAGGGCGGTCCAGCACTGGATGGCCGTTGCCGTGAGCTGCTTCTCCATCATCCAGCGATCGATCGCGACGCCAAGCTTCGCCATCTTGACGAGGCTCGCCGGCGGAACCCCCTCGACACGCGTGTACCCACGAATGCTCTCGAGCTTCTGTTGAACCACCGCCTCTTCGTCTTCCAAGCGCTTGACCCAACCGAGCAGCTCGGAGAGATCGAGGGTCTCGACCGAGATGCCCGCGCGCTCGAAGAGCTTCTCGCTGTAGCGCACGGTGTTGAACGCGGCCGGGCGGGCACCAATGGCGCCGATGCGCGCCTGCTTCACCGCGCGCAGGACACGGCAGGTTGCCGCAAACCGCTGAAGGTCTTCCCGGAAGGAGGCATGGCTCGGCACCACGGTGTGCCGCGTCGTGAGCGAGTAGCGGATCCCGTACTGGCGCAGGTTGTTGCAGACCGACATCTTCCCGCAGAAGCTGTCGCGGCGGAACTGGATGCTCATCCGCTCGCTCTCGTCCGCGAAGGCATGGATGAGCAGGGGCACGTCGAGGCCTGCCCACCGAAGCGTGTTCGCGATGGCGCGCTCGTCGCCGAAGTTGGGCAGCGAGACCAGGACGCCGTCGATCCGGTCGCGGTGCGCTCGGAACAGGTCGGCGCAGGCACGCGCGTCCGTCACGCTCTCGACCGCGCCGTGGCGGGTCGCCTCCGGCGCCAGCGCCACGACGCCCAGGCCCGACTGTTCCAGGGCCGTCAGGATGTCCGCGCGGCCCGCCGAACAGAGATGCGACGGAAAGAAGCCGCGGTTCCCCACAATGACGCCGATCGTGACGGGGCCGCTCACGGTAGATGTCATCATGCACACGCTATCACAATCGTGATCGTTCACGGTACACTGGATTCAGGATTCAGGATTCGGGAAACGGGAGACGGGAAACAGGTGGCGAGCGACGGCGGGTGATGGGCCGATTAGCAGAATCCATTTGACCGCGCTGGGTAGCGATTCGTAACTTCCCCCTCGGGCTTCGGGATTCGGATTCGGGAAACAGCTTGCCAGGTCCGACGCTCCGGGCCGCAAGCGATGGCCGGAACAGGAGAGAACGTGCAAGGGGTTTATTCAGTGCTGCCGACCCCGTTCACGGGGAGCGGCGATATCGACGAAGCGTCGCTGCGGCGCGTTGTCGATCTCGCGCTCGCGGCTGGTGTGGACGGGCTCACCGCGCTCGGCGTGACGAGCGAGGTGGCGCGGTTCTCAGAAGCGGATCGCCGGTTGGCGACGGACGTCATCGTGGCGCAGGTGGATGGGCGCGTTCCCATCGTCGTTGGCACGACCGCCGACGGCATGCGAAGCTGCATCGAGTACAGCCGGGCGGCCAAGGCGGCGGGCGCGGCGGCCGTGATGGTGAGCCCGCCGCGGATGCCGAAGCTCAACTCGGATGCGGTCTTGCGTCACTATACCGCTCTGGCCGAAGCGGTGAACATTCCTATCGTTGTCCAGGACTATCCACCGATCTCCGGCTATGCCATGGAACCGTGGTTGCTCGCGCGCATCGCGGACGAGGTCTCCTCGGTCCGCGCCATCAAGTTGGAGGACCCGCCGACACCGGTGAAGATCGCGCGCATCCTGGAGCGGACCGGGAAGGGGCGTGTGGCGATCTTCGGTGGACTCGGCGGCGTCTTCTTGCTCGAGGAGCTGCTCGCAGGATCGGCTGGCGCCATGACCGGGTTCGCGTATCCGGAATCGCTCGTGGAAATCGTCCGGCGCTATCGCGCAGGCGACATCGACACGGCGGCCGACGTGTTCTATCGCTTCGTTCCGCTGATGCGCTTTGAGTTTCAAGAAGGCATTGGGATGGCAATTCGCAAGGAGATCCTGCGCAGGCGAGGCGCCATTTCTGACGCGGCCACGCGGGCGCCAGGCGCCCAGCTTGATTCCACCACCCTGGTCGCCCTCGATCGCCTGCTGCGATGGACGGCGGCCCAGGAAGGAGCGTCATGGATCTCGGCTTGAAGGGCAAGGTTGCAATGGTCGGCGGCGCGAGCCGCGGGCTCGGACTGGCGGTCGCTCGCGTGCTCCTTCAGGAGGGAGCGCACGTCTCGATCGCCTCGCGGCACTCGAAGGCTATTTGCGAAGCGGCGCACCGGCTCGAAGCGGAGACCGGGGCGGACGCCGTGCTGCCGGTGGAAGCGGACCTCCGGTCGGGACAAGCCATCACCGAGTGGCACGACGCCACCGTACGGCGCTTCGGGGGCGTCGATCTGCTGTTTGCCAACGGGGGCGGCCCGCCGTCGGGCACGGCGCTCGGCTTCGACGATGCGGCCTGGCAGGTGGCTTTCGAGCTGTTGCTCTTGAGCGCGGTCCGTCTGGTCCGCGTGACCGTGCCGACCATGGTCGCGCGTGGCGGAGGCAGCATCGTGTTGTCGACGTCGTCAGCGGTGAAGGAGCCGATTCCGAATCTGGCGTTGTCCAACGTCGTGCGGGCATCCGTGGCGGCGCTGGCCAAGACGCTCTCCACTGAGCTCGCACCGCAGGGCATCCGGGTGAACCATCTGCTTCCCGGACGTATCGAGACCGATCGCGTCCGCGAGCTCGACGAGACGCGCAGCCGTGAGGCCCGCATCTCGCCCGAGGAGCAGCGGTCCCGCAGCGAGCGGGCCATCCCACTGGCACGCTACGGCGCGCCGGAGGAG
>JBOGIN010000286.1:0-4026 GCA_050742275.1 Vicinamibacteraceae bacterium | reverse complement strand
GGCTGGCCATATGGGTTTGCTTGGCTCGCGTCGCTCGCCAGGCAAAGGGGTCAGGGGTCAGGCGTCAGGGATCAGCAGGGATCAGGCGTCAGGCATCAGCAGGCGACGGCGGTCAGCAGACGCAAAGACCTGCCGCCTTCATGGCTGACGCCTGCTGATCCCTGACCCCTGATCCCTGACCCCTGATCCCTGACCCCTTCTACACTGGGGCTTCGACGCTCTCCTCGACGACGCGGCCGTCGAAGAGGTGGATGGCGCGGGTCGCGTGGGCCGCGTCGCGCGGGTCGTGCGTCACCATGCAGATTGTCGCGCCGCCATTGTGCAGCTCGTGGAGCAAGTCCATCACCATCTCGCCGTTCTTCGAGTCGTGGTTTCCGGTGGGCTCGTCGGCGAGCAGAATCAGCGGCTGTCCCACGACGGCGCGTGCGACCGCGACGCGCTGCTGTTGACCACCCGAGAGCTGGCTGGGCAGATGCTTGGCGCGATGCGCCATGCCGACGCGCTCGAGCGACTCGGTCGTGCGTTGTCGCCGCTCGGACGCGCGCATCCCGCGGTAGGTGAGCGGTAGCTCCACGTTCTCGAAGACGGTGAGATCGCCAATCAGGTTGAAGCTCTGGAAGATGAACCCGATCTCTCGGTTGCGGACGCGTGCCCGCTCGGAGAGCGAGAGGTCTTCAACCGGCCGCCCGTTCAACCAGTACCGGCCTTCGGTGGGCGTGTCGAGCAGCCCCAGGATGGAAAGCATGGTCGACTTGCCACAGCCGGAAGGGCCGGCAATGGCGATGTACTCACCCGGATCGATAGCCAGCTGAATGTGGTCGAGCGCATGCGTCTCGACCTCGTCGGTGTAAAAGACTTTCCTGACGCCTTCGAGGTTGATTAGCGGCTGATCGCCCATGTCACGCTCCGGTCTCCTTCTAAAGGGGTCAGGCGTCAGGCCGACACCTACTGACCCCTGACCCCTGATGCCTAGTTCACGACTCGCACGCGATCGACGTCATCAAACTGCGTCATGTCCGACAGGATAACCTGATCGCCAGGTTGAAGTCCGCCCAAAACCTCCACCTCGTTGACCGACTGCCGCCCGATCTGGACGGTGGCGCGCACGGCCTCGCCGGTTTGGATCGGCCGCCTGGCGAGCAGCTTGAACAGTTGGATGCTGCCGCCTTCTTGACCGAACGCGGGACGACCCACTTTGACCACGTCCGGGAGACGTTCCAGCGTGATCGTGCCGTCCACCGTCAGATTCGGTCGTGCGCCGCGAGGCAGTTTCCCTTCCAACGTGATGTCAACGGTGACGGTGCCTTCCTGCGCGGCGCCGGCAACGCCCGAAACGGCTCCCTTCACGAAGCCATTGCGCGTGTCGACCTGCGCCTCCTGGCCAATCTCCACGTCCCTCACCTGCGTCTCAGGAATTCTCAGCTCCGCCTTGAGGCGACGAGGGTCGGCCACACGAAATAGGTTCGCGCCTTGCGCGACCTCGGTGCCTGGCTGGATCTCAACGGTCGACGTACCCGACGTGCTGACTTGTGCGAACGCCTGAAGCTCACCGTCGATGCCTGCGCGAACGTGGAGGTTGCCGAGCTGTCGTCGCCGTAGCTCGTAGATGGTGCGGAGCCGTCGAACCTCAGCTCCCTGCTGCCCGACTTGGTCGTCCTCTGTCGCCTTCGTGATCTCGAGCCGCTTGCGCTCAGCCTCGAGCTGTGCGCTAAAAGCCTCTGCCGGCGCCGAGTATTGCAGCACCTCGAGCTCGGAGACGAGACCTTCCTTGAGCAGTTGCTGGCGCGCCTTCGTCTGTGCGCTCGCCTCTTCGTAGCTGGCTTCCGCCTGCGCGACGGCGGCCTCCTGCGTGAGCAGGGTGCCTCTGAAGTCCGCGCGAGCTTTCGCGAGCGCCGCTTCGGCGCCTCGGAGCGCCAACAACGCCTCCTCCACGAGCTGTTCGAGCTCCGGATTGGTCAACTCGACGATGACAGTGTCCCGTGTGACGCGCACGCCAGGACGAAGCAGGACGCGTTCGACGCGGCCAGCGTACGGCGCGGCGACCCAACGGACGTCCAGCGGCACCAGCGTGCCCGTTCCGCGAACATTCCGCACCATCGGCCCGCGCGTCACTTCTTGAATCCACACCGTACCTCGCTCGACCGGTGGCGCGGCCGGCTTCAACCGCGATACGGCCACCGTGATGAGCAAGACGGCTGCGAGCGCAATAACGCCGTATAAGATGCGGCGGATCTTCTTCCGCCGTATGACTTCCGGGGGACGAGCAATATCAACCATCGCTGTAGGATCTACCAAATACTGTGCCAGCAATGGGTTGCGTGAATGTGCCTGTGTACGCGCATCTTATCTCGATCCCGCCGCCAATACCAGCCCGTGCTTTGACCGCATGTGGCACGTCCCGTCCCGGATCCGAACAGTAGGGCGGCCCCTTGAAGTCGGTCAGCCAGTGGGGTCCGCCTTTAGGCGGACCTGCACCGCTTGGACGTCCGCCCGCACACCACCTCGCAGCATTAGACGGAAACGATGCGGCCGGAGTTGAGAGAAATCGTGGCCGGCTATGGCTCATCGTCCAGGAAGCGCTCGCGATCGCCGGGGCTGGGAAGAGGACAGGCGTCCAGCCGGCCGAACCAGCGATGCCGCGACCGCGCCACCCAGTCGTAGAGGCGATCGCGAACGGGCTGCGGCACGGCGAGGAAGAGGGCGAGATAGCGCCAGGGGGGAGCCAGATACCGCGCCGCGCCCAGGACGGCCGCGGATCGTGTGGACGCTCGCGCTCCCTCGACGAGAACGAGCGTATCGAGCGCGTCCGGTGACAGACGATGTTGCAGGAGGAGCCTGCGGCCAAGCGACGATTGCAGCGCGGCGAAGCGCAGGCGTCCAGCCTCATCGTGCCGCAAGAGAAAGCGCACGGTGCGATGGCACAGCCCGCACACGCCGTCGTAGAGCACGATGGGGTGGCTGCTTCCCTTCATGGCATTGACAAGCGCCGCGCCTCCTCCACCTCACATGCTATTAGCATATGGGCGACGTGACGGGCATACGAATCGGGATTGACCTCGGCGGGACGAAGATCGAAGGCATTGCGCTCGGAGAGGACGGCACCGAGCTCCTCCGCGAGCGGATGGCGACGCCGCGACACGACTACGCGGCAACGATTGCGCGTCTGGCGGACCTCGTGGCCCGCTTCGAGGCGACGCTCGGCCACCGTGCGTCGGTCGGCGTCGGCATGCCGGGCGCCATCTCGCCGGCGACCGGCCTGGTCAAGAACGCCAATTCCACCTGGCTCAACGGACAGCCGTTTGCCGAAGACGTGCAGCGGGCGCTGGGCCGGGAGGTCCGCTTCGCCAACGACGCAAACTGCTTGGCGCTGTCCGAAGCCGCCGACGGCGCTGCCGCCGGTAGCCCGGTAGTCTTTGCCATCATCCTCGGTACTGGCGTGGGCGGCGGTCTCGTCGTCCATGGCCGTGTCGTGCAGGGCGGCAACGCTATCGCCGGCGAGTGGGGGCACAACGCGCTGCCGTGGCCCGAAGACGACGAGCGGCCTGGTCCGCCGTGTTATTGCGGCCGGCGAGGCTGCATCGAAACCTGGTTGTCGGGGCCCGGGATGACGCACGACCTGGAGCGGCGCACCGGCCGGGTGCTCGATGTGCCGGCCATCCTGGCGGCGGCAGGCAATGGAGACGAGGAAGCGGAGCGTGCGCGGCGCCGCTATGAGGAGCGGTTGGCTCGTGGGCTTGCAAGCATCATCAATCTGATCGACCCCGACGTGATCGTCGCGGGCGGCGGGCTCTCGAATATCGAGCGGCTATATGAGCGCGTGCCACGGATTTGGGGACAGTGGATCTTCTCCGATCGCACGGACACGCGGCTCGTTCGTGCCAGGCACGGCGATTCGAGCGGCGTCCGCGGCGCCGCGTGGCTCTGGCCGCCTGGACGAGGGCGCGCGCAACGCGGACGCGGGGCCTAAAGGCCCCTCGCTACAAGTCTAGGTAGCTGCACCGCCACGTAGCGCGCGGCCTTCAGGCC
>JBOGIN010000285.1:0-4150 GCA_050742275.1 Vicinamibacteraceae bacterium | reverse complement strand
GAACCCGGACTCGTGACTCGTGACTGCCCAGTGAGGTCATTCACCTCTTGTGAACACGGCGCCGGCAAGCTCGGCACCGCCGGTATATAGCATCGGAGCCTCACGCCTCGTACCTTTCCGGCGCTCGACATTTTAGTCCTGAGGAAGTGGGGGCATGATGTCCGACTTGCGGCGCAAGTTGCGACTGACCGCTGCTTCATGTGTGGCACGGCCAACCTTACTGTTCCGCCTACTACTCCTTCTGCTTGGGACGCTGCTCCCACTTCATGCGCCTTACGTGCTCACGGGTGCGCACAGTGAGCGGGGGTTAGGCTGGTGGAGCCGATCGGCTGAAGACGCAGCGGAGCCTTATTCCCTGATCACACGCTCGATGTGGCATGCCGCGCAGGCGGGGCTGATGCCGGGCGACCGGCTCGTGGGGATCGAAGGTCGCCCGGCCACGGCCGACGCGGTCGCAGGCATCCGGGCGACGGCCGAGGCCGGGGATACGTTGGAGCTCGTGATTCAGCGTCGGCAGCAAACGTATGTATTGCAAGTGCCGGTGCGCGGTGGCTCCGCAAGCTCCGCCGGCTACTACTGGGTTCGCTTCGTCCTCGCGGTGCTCAGCTGGGCGCTGGGTGTGGCGCTGGTTGCGTGGCGAGGCGACGGACCCGCTGGGCTGTTGCTCGGTGCCGGCCTGCTGATGATCGCGCCGGTAACCTTCCGCATAGAGATTCCGGCCGTGGCAGGTGTCCTGCGGCTCGCGAACACCGGGTGGCAGTTGTTGGCGACGGCCTACCGATTTTTCTTTCCTGTCTTCCTTCTCCATTTCTTGAGCTTGCACCTGGGCCACGCCGAACGACTGCGTTCACCCCGCTTCTGGGCGCCTGTCTACGTGGCCCTTTTGTTCGTCGTTGCCGCGGCGACGGATGGGTTCCGCGATCCGCTCGCCTGGTCAACGCCGGGGGCCGAGCAGAACGTGCGTGCCGCCGCGGGCCTCATCTTCGAGTTGATGGCGCTTGGCGCGTTGGCTTTGCTGTGGCGTCGCGTGGCAGTCCTGTCGGCGCCGCTGCGGTGGCTGGCCTTCGTGTTGTTCATGTTCTTAGCAGTCGGCGTGGCTCTCTCGTTGACCCTTCTCGCCGGTGCGGAGCGAGGAGCGACCGTCGAGCTGCTGCGGCAAATCAAGACGCTGACGCTGACGTTGGTTCTCGCGTTCGTTGCCGTCTACTTCATCATCGGTGGCAGCACCGAGGACGGCCCTCCCGCCGAATGGCGTGGGAGACGACGACTCGCCACTTCAGCGGCCGTGATTCTTACTGTGCTCTACGGGGCTGTAGTAGCGGGTGCGGCAGGTGTCGCGCTCGGTGCGACTGGCGGGCAGGTGAAGGGGTGGGAATGGATCCTTTTCGCTGCTGTGTTCACTGCGGCGATCGTCTTTTCGCCTGTGCTCCGTTGGGCGCGCGAGATGGTGGACCGCCACATGTTCGCCGACTGGATTGCGCTGGAAGATCGGGTTCGCGAGTTTCTGAGCCGCGTCGGCGCCGAGCTCGAGCCGTCACCGATCGTGCGGTCCGTGTCAGAGAAGCTTCCGCCGCTCCTGCGGACCTCGTCCGCGACGCTGGTGCTCGCTCGGGACGTAGGGGAGCGGTGGGAGCTCAGGTCTTGCGAGGGCGTGCCCACGTGCTCACGCGCAGAGCTCACCGAGCAGCTGCGTCAGGATGGCGCCAACGGCCACTGTATCCACCTGCCGGTGCGTGGGGTGGACGGCGAAGTCCTGGGTTTCGTTCGCTTCGAACGTGGATGGCATGAGCGAGCGTTTGAGCCGTCCGAGCGTGCCCTGCTCCGGAACGTGGCCGATGGGTTGTCGAGCGCGCTCCGGAACACCGAGACCTATCTCGAGATGCGCAAAGCGCAGCAGAACCTTTCGGCGAGCGAGCGCATCGCCTCTCTCGGCGCGCTCGCTGGAGGTCTTGCCCATGAAATCAAGAACCCACTTGCCAGCCTGAAGTTGGGCGTGCACCTCCTCGACCGGACGGGCGTCGACCGGGGGCGCATTCGCAGGATGCAGCAGGACGTTCGCCGGATCGATGATCTGGTGACTAGCCTGCTACGGTTTACACACGATGGCAGCGTAGAGGAGACGCATTTCATAGATGTTGGCGAGCTGAGTCGGGAGTGCGCCAGTGAACTGCAAGCCCTCGCACAAGACCGGGGAGCGAGCCTGCTCGCCGAGCCGTTCCCTCCGGGACCCATCCTCATCGCCGGCGGTCTCGCACAGCTACGGCTCGTCATTTCCAACGTCCTCACGAACGCCCTGAACGCGGTGGGCGAAGGTGGTAGGGTTTCCGTCCGTGCCGAGCTCCAGGGAGACTCCATCGAGCTGATCGTTGAGGATGAAGGTCCCGGAATCCCTGCGCCGCTGAGGGAGGCCGTCTTCCGCCTGGACTACTCCACAACGCCAGGCGGTACAGGCCTCGGACTCGTGCTTGCTCGCCGCGAGGTGGAGCGGCTCGGCGGCAGCATCTGGATCGACGCCGCACAAGGGCAGGGGACGATATTGCGCGTACGCTTGCCCGTTGCTAACCGTGCGAGCGACGTTCCCTCAACGTCTTCCATGGAGCCCTTCGAGCCGCGACCACGCTCTGCGCCGGCCCAGGGGACTCGCTGATCCTGTGCATCCGGAACAAACCATGGCACCGCGCATCCTCGTCATTGATGATGAGAGGAACTTCCGCGAGTTTCTTGGCGAAGCGCTGGACGCTGAAGGTTACCAGGTTAGTCTTGCCGCGAGCGCGCGTGCGGGGCTAGCGCTGGCGCGGGAGGTGCGACCGCATGTCGTGCTGCTGGATCAGGACCTGCCGGACGGTAGCGGCCTTCAGGTCCTTTCACAGCTCCGCCAGATGCTGGCTGAGCCCGTCGTAATCGTCATTACGGCCTACGCGCAGTACTCGCAGGCGGTAGAAGCCGTGAAGAGCGGTGCGTATCACTATATTGCCAAGCCATTCGAGTTCTCAGAACTACTCTCGACACTCGCCGCAGCATCTCTGGCGCCCACCGACACAACGGACGAGCCCGTACTACTTGCTGCAATCGTCGGCCGTGCGACCGCGATGCTCGCGCTCAAGAAGCATGTGACGCGAATCGCGGCGAGGCCGTTGTCCACCGCGCTGCTCCAAGGCGAGTCGGGAACGGGAAAGGAGCTGATCGCTCGCGCCATCCACCACCTCAGTGAGCGCGCCGATCGTCCGCTCGTTTGCGTCAACTGTGCAGCGCTCACCGAGACGCTGCTCCTCAGCGAGCTGTTCGGTCACGAACGCGGCGCGTTCACCGACGCGAGGCAGCAGAAGAAAGGTCTCTTCGAAGTCGCCGATGGAGGCACGCTGTTCCTGGACGAGATCAGCGAAATGTCATTGCGGGCGCAAGCGGCTCTCCTGCGTGTGATCGATCAGCGGACGGTGACCCGAGTCGGAGGGACCGAGGAGATCCCCGTTAACGTCCGCATCATTGCGGCAACGAATCGCGTGTTCGCTCAGGCGATGGAAGAGGGAATCGTTCGTGGCGACCTGTATCATCGACTGAACGTGGTGCAGCTCAACGTGCCGCCGCTGCGCGAGCGTGACGGCGACATCATGGAGCTCGCGCATCACTTTGCCAGCCAATTGGCGGCCGAGTATCGGGAAGTGCCGCGGAGCTTTTCGCCAGAGGCGAAAGAGATGCTGACTGCGTACGACTGGCCGGGTAACGTTCGAGAGCTTCGCAACGCCGTCGAGCGGGCCTATGTGGTCGGCAACCCTCCGGTGATCATGCCTGCCGATCTTCCGAGTGAGCTCGACGGGCCCCGATCGGCTGGCGTCGACCCGGTATCATCGAAAACGGAGATTGGGAATCCCAGTTTCCAGGAGGCGAAGCGTCGTATGACCGACCAATTCGAGCGCCGATATCTCGAAGCGGCTCTCGTTCGTGCGGGCGGCAACGTTACCCGCGCTGCGGAGGAAGCAGGCATGGTCCGGCAAGTCTTCCAGCGAATGTTGAAAAAGCACGGACTGCACGCTCACACGTTCCGGCGACAGCACCTCTGACCACTAGTGGTCCGATTCCAAAGTCACGTTACATTCGAGCGGCGCTGCATCCCGTGCGGCGGCGTTGCTCGGCGCTCGAAATAGCCCTGCTA
>JBOGIN010000284.1:0-6408 GCA_050742275.1 Vicinamibacteraceae bacterium | reverse complement strand
CGCCTGGGCAGCCAGCATGCGATCGAAGGGATCGCGATGATGGAAGGGAAGGCGAGCAACACGCGCCGTGTGCGAGAACTGGACCGGTAGGAACGTAAAACCGTTGGTTGCCGCTTGCACTGACACGAATTGCTCGACGTTCGCCTCGAGGCTCAACTTGCCCAGACTGACCTTGATAGCGAGCTCCCAACAGCTCGTGAGACTGAGGAAACAGTCGTTTTCGCGATCAGCAATCGCCGCACGCGCCCGACGAGAGAGCCGGTTGTCATCGTCCACCCACCAGAGGAAGGCGTGGGTGTCCAGCAGCAGCCGCATCAAAGGTAATCCTGAAAATCGGCTGGTGTCTCATCGAAGTCGGGGGCCATGTGCACTTTGCCCTTGGCAGAGCCGGGCGTGCGCGGGCCGTGTGGCTCGAGCCGCACCAACTTCAACACGGGCTTGTTGTCTTTGGCGATAATGACCTCTTCGCCGAGCAGGGCCTCGCGCACGAGATCGGAGAAGCGTGCCTTCGCCTTGGCGATGTTGTAGTACTGCGCCGATCTAGTACTCATAGTGGTCATCCTAGATGACCAACAAGTGAATGTCAAGGCGCCAATGGCGGCGCCTGGGCGGCGTACGATACACGATGGACTCATGCTCGAGGGCACACCGTTCCACTCCCGCACATCGGCTCTGGTGCAAGGCGCGGCATGGCGCCGCTGGGAGGGGTATGCCGTCGCAAGCTCCTACGAGCTCACACACGACCGCGAGTACGCCGCCATTCGCAGTGCCGCGGCGCTGATCGATGTCTCGCCGCTTCACAAGTACATCGTCGAGGGGCCGGACGCCGCCCGATTGCTGGACCGCGTCGTGACGCGCGATGTTGCGCGCTGCGCGGTGGGGCAGGTGCTGTACACGCCGTGGTGTCAGGCCGATGGCAAGGTGATCGAGGATGGCACCGTCTCTCGACTGGAGGAGCTGCGCTTCCGGCTCACGTCGGCGGAGCCAAACCTCCGTTGGCTGCATCAGAACGCAGCGGGGCTCGACGTCACAATCGAGGACCAATCTACACTGGTCGCAGCGCTGGCGTTGCAGGGGCCCTCATCGCGAGAGATCCTGTCGAGTGCCGCGGAAGGCGACGCCGAGACGCTGCAGTACTTTCGACTCGTGCCAGCGCGCATCGCTGGTCTTCCCGTCACGGTGTCTCGCACGGGATACACGGGAGATCTGGGCTATGAGATCTGGCTTCACCGCGACCACGCGGAACGGATTTGGGACGCCTTGATTGAGGCAGGCCAGCCGTATGGGCTGGTTCCGGCGGGTCTCATTGCCATGGACATGGCGCGCATCGAGGCGGGCCTGCTCCTGCTTGGTGTCGACTACGTCTCAGCGCGGCATGCGCTGATCGAGGCGCAGAAGTCCTCGCCGTTCGAGCTCAATCTTGGCTGGGCCGTCAGCCTGAAGAAGCCGCGGTTCATTGGCCGGGCGGCGTTGGTCGACGAGCGGGCGCGCGGGCCGGCCTGGGCCTTCGTCGGAATCGAGATGGAGTGGCCGCCGCTCGAGCGACTGTATACGGACGTTGGCCTGCCGCCGCAGCTGCCGGCCGTCCCGTGGCGCACGAGCGTGCCGCTGTACGTACGGGATCGTCAGATTGGCTATGCGACGAGCGGATGCTGGTCGCCGTTGCTGAAGAAGGCCATCGCGCTCGCACATGTCGAGGCCCGGTACGCGCAGCCAGACGGCGTCGTCGAGATGGAAGTGACCATCGAGCATCGACGGAAGCGGGCGGCGGCGCACGTGCGGCGTGTGCCATTCTTCAATCCAGAGCGAAAGCGTTCTTGAGATGCCGACCCACTACGACGTCATCGTGATTGGCGGCGGCCACAACGGCCTGGTCTGCGCGGCCTACCTCGCCCGTGCCGGCCGGCGCGTCCTCGTGCTCGAACGCCGGCATTGCGTCGGCGGCGCTGCGGTGAGCGAAGAGGTCTTTCCCGGCTTTCGCGTCTCGGTCTTTTCCTACGTGGTCAGCCTGCTGCGTCCCGAGATCATCCGCGAGCTCGATCTGCCTCGTCACGGCCTGCACATCCTGCCGCTCGAGAGCACCTTTGCGCCGTTGCCGAACGGCGACTATCTCGCAACGTGGGCGGATCCGGACGAGACGCGGCGCGAGCTGTATCGCCACTCGCCGCGGGATGCCGAGGCGTACGTCGATTTCGGACACCTCATGTTGCGCATGGCGATGGCCGTCAAGCCGCTCCTGAGCATGACGCCACCCGATCCCACCTCGCTCGGCCCTCGTGAGTGGGGCGGCCTGCTCTCGTTGGGACGCCATGTGCACTCGCTTGGCGAGGCGGAGCTCCATGGCTTGTACAAGCTGATGACGATGAGCGCCGCGGACTTTCTCGATGAGTGGTTCGAGTGCGAGCCGTTCAAGGCGACCAAGGCGGCGAGCGGTATCATCGGGACGTTTCTCGGCCCGCGCTCACCCGGCACCGCCTACGTGCTGCTCCACCACTACATGGGAGAGATCGACGGTGTCTTTCGTGCGTGGGGGTTCGCCAAAGGGGGAACCGGCGCGGTGAGCGAGGCGATTGCCTCCGCCGCGCGGAGCCACGGCGCGGAGATTCGAACAGAGGCGCCCGTGATGCGCGTGATCTCGAAGGATGGTCGCGCGCAGGGCGTCGCGTTGCAGGATGGGACCGAGCTTCGCGCCAGGGTCGTGGCCTCGAGCCTCGACCCCCGGCGAACGTTTCTCGAGCTGCTCGAGCCTCGCCTGCTGCCGGAAGATCTCCTCGCGGGTGTGCGCCGCTACAAGTTCCGCGGCTCATCGGCGAAGGTCAATCTTGCGTTGGACGCGCTCCCCAGCTTCACCAGCCTTCCCGGCGACGGCGCACATCTTCGCGGCAGCATCTCGATCGGCCCGAGCATCGACTATCTCGAGCGGGCCTACGACGACGCGAAGTACGGCCGGTTCTCCAGGCGGCCGTATCTGGACATCGTGATTCCGTCGTTGATCGATCCCAGCATGGCGCCGCCCGGAAAGCACGTCATGTCCATCTTCGTGCAGTATGCGCCGTATGCGCTCGAAGGCGGCTGGTCTTCCGCGCAGAGAGAGGCGCTGGGCAAGGCCGTGATCGAGACGCTGGCGGAACATGCGCCCAATATCCGCGAGGTCATTCGGCACATGCAGGTCATCACACCGGCGGATATCGAAGAGACCATCGGTCTTTCGGAGGGGAACATCTTCCAGGGAGAGCTGGCCCTGCATCAGCTCTTCTTTCTGCGTCCGGTCCCCGGCTGGGCGCGATACCGCACGCCCATCGGTGGGCTCTATCAGTGCGGCTCGGCCACACATCCGGGCGGCGGTATCATGGGCGCGCCGGGACGGCTTGCGGCGCGCCAGATCCTGAAGGACACGGGCCGCGCGCGACGA
Organism: Vicinamibacteraceae bacterium; assembly: GCA_050742275.1. Classification (GTDB taxonomy): domain Bacteria; phylum Acidobacteriota; class Vicinamibacteria; order Vicinamibacterales; family Vicinamibacteraceae; genus WHTT01. The sequence continues at coordinate 2,996 of JBOGIN010000284.1, read as the reverse complement.
TCTGCATGAAGAGTGCTTACGACGCGATCGTGATTGGCGCCGGCATCAACGGCCTGACGGCTGCCGCCTATCTCGCGCGGGCCGGCAGGCGCGTCGTGGCGATCGAACGGCGGGAGGTCCTTGGCGGCGTCGCGGCAGCCGAAGAGATCGCCCCCGGCTGTAGCGTGAGCCCGTGTGTGGACGATGTGGGGTGGGTGCCTGGGCAGGTCGTGCAGGATCTCGACCTCCGGCGCCACGGTTTCAATGAGGCCGTGCAGACGCTACGCGTTGCCGCGGCGCGCCGCGACGGAGGATGGCTCACCTTGTCAGACGAGGTCGCTGGGGCCGCCGCGGCCTTGCGCAGGTATTCGCCAGCCGACGCCAGCCGATGGCCGGCGTTCGCTGAGGAGATGGCGCGGCTGGCTGGATTCCTCGAGGCACTCTACCAGTCGCCGGCGCCGCGGCTCGACGTGCGCTCGGCATCGGACGCGCTCCGTCTGCTTGGGGTAGGACGGAGTTTTCGGAGCCTGGGCAAGCAGGGCATGGTCGAGCTCCTTCGCACACTGCCGATGCCGGTGGCCGAGCTGATGGAGGACTGGTTCGAAGACGAGGCGCTGCGAGGGACGCTTGCGGCGGCCGCTGTCAAGGGCGTCTGTTACGGCCCGCGCTCACCCGGCACCGCGTTCTTGCTGCTCCACCGGCACGTTGGCGGCCGGCCGGGCGTGTTCCACTCGCGCTCACGCCTGCGGGGAAGCGCTGGAGCGCTCGTGGCGGCTCTAGCGGCAGCGGTCGCACGTCACGGCGGCGAGATTTTCCGCGCGGCTGACGTCGCTGAGATTCGCGTCGAGCTGGAGCGCTGTCGAGGCGTGGTGTTGGCGGGTGGTCGGGAGATTGACGCGGGCGTCGTGCTCTCGAGTGCCGATGCACGGCGCACATTCCTGGAGCTGTTGGATCCATGGCATCTGGATCCGACATTCGTCCAGGCCGTGCGCAACATTCGATACCGGGGCGTCACGGCGAAGGTCAACCTCGTGCTGTCGGCGCTGCCGCGCTTACGCGATTTCGACGCCAACGGCAGTGCTGTGCCGTTCCCTGATATCGTGAACCTTGCGCCGAGCATCGAGATGGTCGAGCGGGCGTTCGACGCCGCCAAATACGGCCAGGTCTCTGCTGTACCGTACCTCGAGGTCACACTTCCTGCCACCCGTAGCGCGCGGCCTTCAGGCCGCGCGTCCGATGACCGCGCGGCGCTCGTCATGTCCGTGCTCGTGCAGTACGCGCCTTACCACCTGCGCAACGGTGTCTGGAACGCGGCGAGCCGCGATGTGTTGGGGAGACGAGTCGTGGACCGGCTGGCGGAATTCATGCCGGGCCTCCAGGATCTGATCGTCCATCGACAGGTGCTCACCCCTCGTGATATCGAGGATACGTATGCCGTCACCGAAGGGAGCCTGAGTCACGGCGAGCTGGCGCTCGACCAGATTCTCTTCATGCGTCCCGTGCCGGGCTGGGCCGCGTATCGCACGCCAATCGAGGGACTCTTCCTGTGTGGATCCGGCTGCCACCCAGGTGACGGTGTGGCAGGCGGCGCCGGCCGCCTGGCCGCGATGGACGTGCTACGTTCTTAGCGCTACGAGGAGGCAATGAGACTTCATTTTGCAATCGTGCTCGTCCTGCTGGTGACTGCCGCGCCTTTGGCCCAGGAGGGCACGCGGGCGCCGCGCCACGAGACGATCCGCCAGGAGGATCTCCGCGCGGACCTGTTCTTTCTGGCGGGCGACGGGTTCCGCGGGCGGCTGACGGACACGCCCGAGAACGCGCTTGCGGCGTCGTTCATCGAATCGCGCTTCGCGCGGCTCGGCTTGAAGCCGGCTGGTCCGGATGGGTCGTACTATCAGCGGTACAACCTCATGAAAGCAACGCTCGGCGAGGGGAATGCGCTCGACGTGCGCCAGTCGCCGACCGCGGAGCTTCAACTGCGCCCCGGCCAAGATTACTATCCACTTCGCTTCAGCGCGAATGCCCGCGCGCAGGGCTCGGTCGTATTCGCGGGATTCGGGATCGTGTCGCCGGCGCATCAGTACGACGATTATGGTGACGCGGTCCGCGGCCGGATTGTGCTGGTGCTCGACCACGAGCCGCGAGAGCGCGACCCCAGGAGCCCGTTCGACGGTGTCGTGACGACGCAGAAGGCGGTGCCGATTGAAAAGGCGCTCGCCGCGCAGGAGAAGGGGGCCATCGGTATTCTCTTCGTGACGGACGAGCACAATCACCGGGAGCACGACAGCTTCGAGGCGGAGTGGCGCAGCTACTGGCCGTCGGCGCCGCCAGCGATTGAATCCTACACGCTGGCACGCTGGAGCGAGCGCCTGCGCATTCCCGCCGCTCAGATCTCGCCCGCGCTGGCGGCGACGCTGGTCGGCGGCATCGGCCGCACGCTCGGCGATCTCGCGACGAGCGCCGAGACGGCGAACGGCATCGAGCCGGTGCCGCTGCCGGGTGTCGAGGTCGAGCTGTTCTCGTCTATCGATCATCACCTCGTTCCGGACCAGAACGTCGTCGCGCTGCTCGAGGGCTCGGATCCCTCGTTGAAAGACGAGGTGATCATCGTGTGCGCCCACTATGATCACAATGGGGCGGAGGAGGACGGTGAGGTCTTGAACGGTGCCGACGACAACGGCTCTGGCACCGTGGCGCTGCTGGACATCGCGGAGGCGTACGTGGAAGCGGCAAGGAACGGCCAGCGGCCACGCCGGTCGATCCTGTTTGCCGCCTGGAACTCCGAAGAGCGCGGGCTGCTTGGCGCCTGGGCCTACACCGAGCAGCCGCTCGTCCCGCTGGCGCAGACCGTGGCAGTGTTGAACATGGATAAGGTCGGTCGCAACGAAGAGGTGCCCGTAGGCGGTGGCCGGCGCTTTCGCGGTCTCGAGGTGCAGACTGCCGAGTCGAATCGACATGCCGTGAATCTCGTCGGCAGCACCCGCGTGCCGCAGCTCGCTGCGGAAGTGGCGCGCGCG
>JBOGIN010000283.1:0-3771 GCA_050742275.1 Vicinamibacteraceae bacterium | reverse complement strand
AGTCTACCATGACGTCAACGAGGATGGCGGCGGCAACGACGCCGCGAGCGGGGCTGCCCCCCGTTATCCCGCGGCCTTCTTGGCACGCGGCGTCGAGCGCTTCTGATCGCGTTTCTGGGCCTCCGCCCCTTCCATCGCGGTGCGGAGCCATTGTCCCGGCTCGTCGATGTGGCTGCGCATGGCCTGCTCGGCGGCGTCGGCGTCGCGGGCCCGCAAGGCATCGAGCACGATCTGATGCCGCTCGGCGATCTCCGGAAGCGATCGGTGCGTCTTGGCGAGCGTCAGGAGCGTGGTGGTCGCCAGGCGCATGCGCTCCCAGAACTGCTTCAGCAGCCAGTTGCCGGAGGCTTCGACAATCGTGAGGTGGAACGCGAAGTCGGCATCGACCGCGGCGCGCTTGTCCCCTCGCGACGCCGCGCTCCGCATCGTCGCCAGCAGCTTCTCGAGCCGCTTGAGCGCCGACGGCGTCATGCGCGTTGCCGCGTCACGAGCGGCGAGCCCCTCCAAGACCGACCGAATCGGATAGATCTGGACCAGATCTTCGACCGAGAGCTTCCGCACGATCGCCCCCCGGAACGGTGAGCTGACGATGAACCCGAGCAGCTCGAGGTCGCGCAGCGCTTCACGCACTGGCGCCTGGCTCACGCCAAAGCGCTGCGCAACCCTGGTCTCGACAATCCGATCGCCCGGCGGAAGACGCCCGTGGAGAATGTCCTCGATCAGCTCATCGCGGATGTCCTCTCGAAGCACCCGCCGTTCCAGGACCTGACGACGCCGGACGCGCGTCGGACCTGCCTGTCTGTCAGACTTCGATGGGCTCATCGTCCACCTTGGGGTAGAGACAACTAGCCACATCGTAGCACTCTAGATAGGCGTCAGGGATCAGGGATCAGGGATCAGCAGGCGTCAGGGATCAGCAGGCGTGGGATCAGCAGGCGTCGGGGATCAAGAGGGCACAGGCGCCAGGGTCAGGCGTCAGGTGAGCTGACACCTAGCGCCTGAGCCCTGCTGCCCCCTGACCCCTGACGCCTGACGCCTTCCGTCAGAACGAGAACCGAAACTGCAACTGCACGGAGCGGAGCGCGAGTGCGTTTTCAGCCGCACCAAAGCCCGCGTCGGCTGGTCTCACTCGATCTTGGTTGAGTGAGCCGTCGGCGTTGAACTGCGGGTTGCGCACGGTCAGATCGGTCGGGCTATTGAGCTGAAGCTGCGTCTGGCGGTCGTTGTACACCACCGTGTTGAACAGGTTGTAGACCTCCAGACGGACCTGGAGATTCCGGGTGCCGCCGATACGGAAGTTGCGCGCGAGCGCCATGTCCCAGATGCTCTGCCAGCAGCCGGTCATGTAGTGGCGTCCGGACTCCATACCCAGACTACCCGGCATCGGCGCCGCGAAGGCACCCCAGTTGAACTGCGCGTACTGATCGTCGGAGCAGCCGCTGCCGGGGTCCCCCACGATGCGCATGCGTCCGGCGTAGTCCGGCGACCCCGTGATGTTCACGTTGTCGCCATCGTTCTCGTAGTCGTATCCGATGTCGTACTTCGTGCCGGAGGCGCCAGTCCAAATACCAGAGATCTGCCAGTCGTTGATGATGGCCTCCGCCACGCGCGCGCCGGCGCCAGAGCCCAGTCCCATGTTCGGCGGATCCCACACCACGTTCGCGCGGAAGACGTGCGTTGGCGTGTTCTGATCTTCCATGAGATCGTTGAACTCCGCCTGGTCGTCTCGAACCGAGATGCTGCCGTCCGGGCCATGCTGCAGGCGGATCGGCACGCCAAACGTGCCCTTGTCGCTCAACGTGAGGTTCCAGTTCAACCCTGCGGCGATGCCATCTCTGAAGCGCCGCTGAAACGAGAACTGGAGACCGTGGTACTGCCGCCAGAAATCCTGCCACTGCTGGTTGATATTCGCGTAACCGCGAAATGGCCGCAGCAGCTCCGTCTGGAGCGCTGTGGCGCCAGGCACGCTGCTCGCCTCGCGCGTGGGATCCCGGTTCTCCGGCAGGTATGCGGCGCCGAAATCGACGGCGTTGACGTTGACGGCGTTTCCGGCTTGCTCGGCGCCAAGCACGTTGAACGAGCGCTGCCCCGCATAGGCAACGTCGAGCGTGGACTGCCACGGGATCGCCATCTGCAGACCGACGTTCCACTGCGACGATGTCGGGAGATTGTCATTGTCGAACCGGTAGGTAATGAGCTGTGGCACACCTTGGCTCGCGGGCGCGTCCGCGATGCTCTGTAACTGCCCAAAGCGCAACGTCGTGGAGGTCGAGTTCGGTGGATTACCGCTCTGTGAGAACACTGAGTTGCCATCCGGGCGGTCGAAAAAGAGTCCCCACGAGCCGCGGAGCACCAACCGCGAATCCCCGGTCAAGTCATACGCCGCGCCAATGCGTGGACCGAACGCAATTGTCGGCCACTCATAGTTGTATCTCGTGATCCCCTGGCCAGCCTGCTGAATCCCATTCAGCGCGTCCCCAGTATTGGGCACAATCTGCCCGATGAGCGCCTCGCTGCCTGGGGGCAGCAACGCGCCCGTCACCGGGTTCCTCGCGCGCCGGTCCTCACCGGAGCACGGATTGGCGCCAACGCACGCCGGCTGGAAGAGGACCGGCGCGTTGGCCGCGCTCCACTGGTCTGGGAAGAAGTTCGACCCTTGCGAGAACTGATCGTACTGCGGCTGCTGATGCGTGAAGCGCACGCCGTAGTCCAGCGTGAACCCGTCGCTCACCTTCCAGTTGTCCTGCACGTACCACTCGATGTTGTTGTACAGGTAGCTGCCCTCGATGAACTCCGACTGCTGCTGGTACGACGAGAAGATTCCCAGCGCCGTATTCGCGAAGCCAAAGCCGGTGTCGAGCGGGTTGTTCGTGTCTTCGCCGAAGTTCAAGGTGCCCTGGAAGGAGGCGCCGCCGCCAGCGTTGAGGTTTTGCGCTTTGAAGCTGTGGTTGAAGTAGAACCCAGCCTTCAGCGTGTGCCGATCCATGACCTTCGTCACGCTGGCGGAGAAGTCCTGCGTCCGGTTGATATTGAGCCACCCCGGAAACAGCAGATTTGGTGGATGTGGCGGATTGCCGTTGCTGTCGTCGATGCGATCGCCAAACTGGAAGACTGGCGGCAGCAGAATGCGGCCGTCTTGAAAGTACGGCGTGTCATAGTCGGCGAGCGTGTTGAAGGCGTAGTACTTCGGGTCGACAACGCCTGCGTCGGGGAACAGCAGCGGCAAGTCGCCGAGACCAAGATTGAACCGGTTCGACGCGTCGGTCACGAGCACGCCGTTGGCGCCGCCACCCGCCAGGCGGTTCTGCGTCACACCATACGTGGCTTCGAAGAACGTCGTCGAGTTGACGTTGTAGTTCGCCGTCACGGAGAGGGCGTGAATCACTGGATGCTGGTTGTTCACGTCGTTGAACCCGGGAATCGAGTTGTTCCCAGGGCGAACGAAGATCCGCTCGCGCTGCGACGAGTACTTGCCGGTGAACCGCCAGGACGAGGATGGCTGGTAATCGAGGCGAATCGCCGGCTGCTGAATCAGGTTATCGACCAGCGGCAGCGCGACCTCGTAGTTGTAGTCGAGCCCCTGGGCATTCGGCTCCGGCCAGATGTTCAGGACGTTCTGGCCGACGTCGTACAGCCGGTTCTGCGGGATCCGGCCAAGCACGCCGCCATCCTGGAAGCAGCCGCCCGTATCCGCCGCGGTGCAGGGCAGCCCGGTCGCGTAGTCGCGAATCAAGTTCACGAGATTCCCGTTCCTGTCACGCGACTGCGAGA
>JBOGIN010000282.1:0-2415 GCA_050742275.1 Vicinamibacteraceae bacterium | reverse complement strand
GCGCCAGCGTGAGGACGGCAACGACCGTAAAGCCGCGGTTCCGCGCGAGCTGCCGCGCTCCGTAGCGGAGGTCTTGCGTCAGATCGTCGATCCGGCAAAAGAGGTCAGGTCTTGTCTTCAGCATCGTCTTGTCCGACGCAATGGTGGACGAGATGGACATCTATCCGATCATAGGGTCTCGAGCACGGATATCGTTGACCTCCTTCCGGCTTGAGAGCCATCATCGGGCGCATCGACCTGGCGCCCCTCGAGCCACTGCTGGGACTACCGACAACGCGCCGTGTGCCCGTGCCTCAGTCAATCGGTCTCCTTTCCGGGCTCCGTCAAACATGAGGGCAGATGAATGGAAAGCGCTCAGGCAGTGCTTATGCCGGACAAGGAAGCTCAGTTAAGTGGTATCATATAACGATTTGCGCGGCCGGCGCACATCGAGGCAGCGAGCCGGATATCCCAGAATCGGGACTGCGCCTTCCCGGGTACGCCGACCGACCCGCCCGCCGACGTCGACCTTCCCAGCGACGGCAGAAGCGCCATGCCGAGCCTCGCGGTTCCCGGCGCAGGGCACCCACGCGCGTGCCTCGGCGCGGCCTCGGTGCGAACAGCGCGATCTTCACGGTGGTCAACGCGGTGCTCTTGAGGCCGTCGGCCCGATTGCCGTTGTGCGCGGACTGGAACGGGTCAGAGCATCGCTCGGCTGCCTTACATCGGGCTGGTGCGATTCGGCGGCGAGAGGTAGCCGAGAGCCGTCGATCGAGATCGACGGTCGCATCCTCGATCACGTCGCTTCACCCAGCAGATCGGGGCAACGGCGTCGCAACTCGGTGAGGACACTGGCCGGCGCCTGGAATTGCGGCTCAACTCGAAAGAGGCCGGCAAATCGTTCGGCAATGTCGAGCTGGTCGGCGGCACGGCGGAACGCTGCAGGGTCCACGGTCGGGCGCTCGCGCTGGAGGCGCGTCAGGACAGGCTTGCCTTGCGGGATGAGCCCGCACGCGATGCTCGGCTCGACAATGCGGCCGCAATCGCAGCTCCCCGCGGGATCCACGAGCCCGCACCGTTTCGCGAGGATCGGCAAAACCGCCTGACGCGCGCGGGCAACACGTTGCCGGAACGCCGCGGGTGTGATGCCGAGCGCTTCGGCGCCCTCCTGGTCCGTCATCTCGAGCAGGTCGCCGAGGATGTAGGCGATCCTCAGCCCGCGCGAGAGGGTCAGCAGCATCGCATAGGTGCAACCGATGCGTACCTCGTCGCAGAGCATGCGGTATTCCGCCGCGGTGTCGGCGCGGTACGGCTCGGGAGCGAGATGCTCGTCCAGCCATGCGGCGAACGGCTCCGCGCCCTGCACCGAAGCCTCGACTCGCCGCTTCCGCGTGCGCACCAGATACCGGCTCGCGATCGTGTAGACCCAGGTCGTGAACTTGCTGCGGCCCTCGAAGCTACCGAGGTGCGTGATCACCTGGATCAAGATCTCCTGCGTGCAGTCCTCGGCATCCTCGGGGCTGTCCAGGAAGCGGAGCGCTAGCCGATAAACGGAATCCTGAATCTCGATACAGATGCGCTCGAGCGCGTCGCGATCGCCGGCCGCCGCACGGAAGGCGAGGGCGTTCAGGTCGCGATCGATCGGCGTACTGAGGCTACTTGAGGCCATGTCGACGGACCATGAACTCCGCGAGCGGATGGGTCACGCCGTTGATCAGCACATCGATCCGGTGGCGGCCCGCATAGTGGCGCCGGGTCGTCAGGTTCTCGAACGAGATCCTGCTCGCCAGCTCGACCCGCGCACCGGGCGCTAGGGTGATGCGTCGGAGCTTGAACACCTTCGGCCGGACCATGCCGTTGGCCTTCACGAAGTGCACGGCGTAGTCGACGAGCAGCCGTTGGACCCTCTTCCCGGTGCTCGCGATCTCGAATGAGAACTGAAGTTCGCCCCCGAGCTCTACAGCTTGCGGCGCGAGCCGGACTCGGCTGATCTCCACGTCAGGCTTGTTGCCCGCGTCCACCAGCTCGAGCGCGCCCGGATGCTGCTTCTTGACGAGCGAGCGGAGCGCGTGTTTCACGATCCACGTTCCTCCCGGCGAAGCGTGCGCCGACCACTGGCTGCAGACGTCCACCACGAGCTCGGGGTGGTCCTTGCCGATGTCGTTCAGGTTGTTGGCCACGGAGCGCTGGACATAGCGCTCCGGGTCGTCCTTGAGGAGTTCGAGCAACGCGATCAAGGGGCGCGGGTCATCTTGGAACGCGCGCAGGCGCGGCGCCCATGGCAGTCGCGGCCGGCTCCCCTCCGAAACGAGCCGCCGCACATGGACATTTTCGTCGCGTGCCCACTCGAGAAGGCGCGCATATGTTTCTTCGGGGTACTTCACCAGGAACGAGCGGATGCTCGACTCGGCCGAGAACCGCTTCGTCAGCTCGTAC
>JBOGIN010000281.1:0-7990 GCA_050742275.1 Vicinamibacteraceae bacterium | reverse complement strand
GGGTGGAATCCTGTCGCGCGGCCTGAAGGCCACGCGCTACGTGGGTGGAATCCTGTCGCGCGGCCTAAAGGCCACGCGCTACGTGGGTGGATCCCTGTCGCGCGGCCTAAAGGCCACGCGCTACGTGGGTGGATCCCTGTCGCGCACCGCGGGCCTAAAGTGCGCGCGTTACGGTGGTGTGGGCGGCGGACCGTGCCCTCGCAAGGTAGAATGGAGGGTTATGACGTCTCGCGAGATTCGGCGCAGTTTCCTCGCCTATTTCGAAAAGCACGGCCACCGTATCGTGCCCAGCTCGTCGCTCGTGCCGGTAGACGACCCGACGTTGCTCTTCACGAACGCCGGAATGAACCAGTTCAAGAATGTCTTCCTGGGACAGGACCGGCGGGAGTACGCGCGTGCCACGTCGAGCCAGAAATGCATGCGTGTGAGCGGAAAGCACAACGATCTAGACAACGTAGGACCATCGCTCAGGCATCACACGTTCTTCGAGATGCTGGGCAACTTCTCGTTCGGCGATTACTTCAAAGCCGAGGCGATTCCCTACGCGTGGCGCCTGCTGACCGACGTCTGGAAGCTGCCGCCGGACCGGCTCTTCGCAACCGTCTTTGACGGCGAGGGCAACGTTCCGCGTGACGAGGAGGCGTACGAGATCTGGCGTCAATTCCTTCCGGCCGAGCGGATCGCCGAGCTCGGGCTGTCGGAGAACTTCTGGCAAATGGCGGATACCGGGCCATCGGGCCGCTGCTCGGAAATCCACTACTTCCGGGGCGAGCAGATCCCGTGTCCGTACGAGCCCTGCGCGGGCGTCGCCTGCGACTGCAACCGCTTCGTCGAGATCTGGAACAACGTCTTCATGGAGTTCAATCGCCAGCCGGACGGGACGCTCAATCCGCTCCCTGCACCGTCGATCGACACCGGAATGGGCCTCGAGCGCGTCACCGCCGTCCTGCAGAACACGCTGTCGAACTACGATACGGACGTCTTTCAACCGCTTCTGAAGGCCATCGGCGAGCTGGCCGACGTCGCCTACGGCACCTCCACGGAACGAGATGTCTCGATGCGCGTCGTTGCCGATCACATTCGCGCGACGTCGTTCTTGATCGCAGACGGCGTGGTGCCGTCGAACGAATGGCGCGGATACGTCCTGCGGAAGATCATGCGGCGTGCCATGCGTCACGGCAAGAAGCTGGGCATCACCAGGCCGTTCTTGCACGAGCTGCCAGACGTGCTGGCCGCTACGATCGGAGAGGCGTACCCCGAGCTGACGAGCCGGCGAGAAACCATTCTCCTCGTCGTCAAGGCTGAGGAAGAGCGCTTCGACGCGCTCCTCGCCGCGGGGCTCGGCAAGCTGGAGGAAGTCTTGGACCGCGCGGTTGCTTCGGCCGCGCAGGTCGTGCCGGGCGACGAAGTATTCCGCCTGTACGACTCCCTCGGTCTCCCGCTGGATTTCATCGAGGATATGGCGGAAGAGCGCCGGCTGTCGGTCGATCGTGACGGGTTCACCCGCGCCATGGAGGCGCAGCGCACGCGCGCCCGGACGGCCAGCACATTCGACGCCAAGCGCACCGCCGCCTTTCAATTCCGCTCGGATGGCCGGCGGCGCGCCGTTGCGGCGATCGAGGACCGCTTCGAAGGGTACACGGCCACGCAGCTTCCAGATGCCACGGTCGTCGCGCTCTTCGACGAGCAACGCGTGGAGGTCGACCAGCTCCACAATGGTCAACAGGGATACGTCATCTTGGATCGAACGCCGTTTTACCTAGAAGCTGGCGGCCAGGTGTCTGACACGGGATGGCTGGAGCGAAACGGGACCAGGGCCGAGGTCACTGGCGTCTCACGCGTGCCAGGTGTTCCGCGGGCCCATCATGTCACGGTGATCGGTGGGACGCTCGACGGGAGCCAACCGCTCACCGCCCGGGTTGACGAGGCGCGCCGAGCGGCTATTCGGCGCAACCATACGGCCACGCACCTGCTCCACGCGGCGCTCAGACGCGTGCTGGGACCACACGTCGTCCAGAAGGGCTCGCTGGTGGCCCCGGATCGGCTGCGCTTCGACTTCGTGCACTTCTCTCCCGTGTCGCACGATGAGCTGGAGCGAATCGAGCGGCTGGTGAACGAGCAGATCATGCGTAACGTCGTCGTCGAGACGACCAGTCGATCGGCGACCGAGGCAATGGCCGCGGGGGCGATGGCGCTCTTTGGCGAGAAGTACGGCGACCGCGTTCGTGTCGTGGACATTCCAGACTTCAGCCTGGAGCTCTGTGGTGGAACACACTGTGCTGCAACAGGCGACATCGGCTTCTTCACGATCGTCTCGGAAGGCGCCGTCGCGGCTGGGGTGCGTCGTGTCGAAGCGCTGACCGGCGAAGGGGCGCGTGTCCATGCACAAGTCAATCGCGATCGCTTGGCCCGTGTGCTCGAGGCGCTAAAGGTGGCGCCAGACCAGGCTGCCGAGGCGGTCGCGCGCCTTCAGAGCGACGTGAAGCGATTGTCGCGCGAGCTCCAGCAGGCGCGCCTCACGGCGGCGCTCGGGCAGGCTGCTGCTGATGGAGCAGACACGGGCGGGCGCGATGCGCAAGCCGGCGCCGCGGAAGATGTCGCTGGTGTGAGGCTGATCGCGCGCCGCGTGGACCAGCTCGATCGGAGCGCGCTCCGTGATCTCGCCGACAACCTGAAGGGGAGCCTCGGCAGCGGCGTCGTTGTTCTGGCAACCGCGCATGAAGGCAAGGTCGCCTTCGTCGTGTCGGTCACACGGGACCTGGCCGGCCGTCTTCGCGCAGGGGCGATCGTCAAGGAGCTGGCGCCAATCGTCGGTGGCGGCGGCGGCGGGCGGTCCGACTTCGCGGAGGCGGGTGGCCGGGATCCGGACAAGATCGACGCGTTGCTCGAAGAGAGTCGGCGCGTGGTGGAACGGATGGCCGCCGGCGCCTAATCTGGTCCTGGTGCCTGCCGCCGCAGCACGGCGAGATGGCGCCGGTGCGCCGAGCGGAGACGGACGAGCTCGTCATGCTCGATCCGCAGCACGCCCGCGATCTGCCGGATCTCGTTGTCTTCGACCGTCACGATCTGCTCGTCAGAGGCGGACACCGCGAAGAGACAGCTCATCAACCGTCGCTTCTCGTCCGCCGTGGCGACGTCGTTGAACTCGCGCGCAACGAGATAATCTTCGGTGCCCCTGTGCTGCACGTGCTGCATCGTTGCAAGTTGCACGACGAGTGACGCCTCCTCGGCTGGCAGCCCGCCGACCTCGCGCACGATGCGCTCCATTGCGGCGGTTTCGTCCGGCGTGACCTCATGATCTGCATGAGCGACACGGCTCAAGAGATACGCAAAGGCAGCGACGATCCGCGCGTGTCGCGGGTCGAGGCGTTCGAGCGCCGCGGAAATAGTGTCCAGAACGTCCGCGGAGGCAGCACCTTCGTGGTCCTCACCGAGGAATCGGCGGAGCAGGCTGTTAATCATCTGTGGTCTCTAGGGCTGAAGACTGCGCCAATCAGCCAGGATACGACGCTCACGACCAACGCCCCGAGCACCGCGCTGCCAAAGGACCGAACACCGAAGCCAGGCACGAGCGCCGCCGCCAAGCCAAATGCCAGACCATTCACGACCAGGTAGAACAACCCGAGGGTTAGAATCGTGATCGGCAGCGTGAGAATGACCAAGACGGGTCGTACGAGCGCGTTGACGAACCCCAGCACGAGGGCGCCTATCGCCAGCGTGGCCATCGACGACACCGTGACGCCGGGCACGAGGCGCGCCGTGATCCAGAGGGCAACCGCGACGATGAGCCAGTGGCCGAGAAACCCCATCGAAGCCTCCTGCGAGCGCCTGGACGCTCGTGCGTACACTCTCGCACATCCGAGAGAGTCTTACCATCGATGAGCGACACCGATTCCATGGACTCCGGGTCCGCAGCGGTCCGCCTCGATATCTGGCTGGACGTCGCCTGTCTCTGCAAGACCCGGTCGGAAGCCCAACGCGCCTGCAACGGCGGCAAGGTGCACGTGAACGGCGTCCGCGCGAAGCCGCACCGGGAGGTACGCCCAGGTGAGCGAATCGCCATCACACGAGCAGACGGCCGTCGGCAGCAGGTCGTGGTCCGCGCCACATCGGACGTCCATCTGCCGAAGGCGCAGGCACGCGAGCTGTACGAGGACGTGACCCCACCGCCAACGTCCGAGGAGGCCGCCGTTCGCGACCTGCTGCGCGCCGCACGCTCGCACGGCCCCATTGGGACACCGGACCGCCGCGAGCGCCGCCGCCTGCGAAAAGCCAAAGAACGGGGATGACCCCGCTCGGGTCTCCTCTGTTGCCCGTCAAAGGCCGTGCCTACCGGGCCGCGGCCGACCCGGCTGTCTAGTGTGGGCTGGACTGCAGGCTGGACTGTTTACTGTGGTAGAATCTTGAGTTTGCGGGTCGCCGACTGAAGTAGCCAGTGGCGCACAAGGCTGCGACGCCGCCGGAACGGAGAAGGATCAGGACCTGTGGCAAACCACAAATCAGCGCTGAAGGCCCATCGTCAGAACGTCAAGCGACGACAGCGAAACCGCGTCCATCGCTCGCGGCTGCGCACCTCTCTCAAAAGCGTTCACAAGGCGCTTGCCGCCGGTAACGCTGAGGAGGTCAAGGAGAAGGTGGGCCCGACCACTTCGATTGTCGACAGGATGGCCAGCAAGGGCATCATTCACCCCAACGCCGCCGCGCGGTACAAGTCGCGGCTCGTGAAGCGGCTTAGCGCCCTCCAGGCGGCCGGCTAAACCGTCGCTCGACGCCTCTCGCCTTCACGGAGCAGAGCTCCACGACCAGCCGCTCGAGGATCGTGTCCGGGCTCGCCGTCGATCCTTTGAGGGCTTCGTCCGCGCGAAAGACCGCATCCACGGCAGCCGGCACTTGAACCGGCGCAGATTCCACCAAGCGCGACCGCACGAACCAGGCGAGCTGTCCCAGCACCATGTAAGGAACCGCGCCGCCGTCGAGCGCCAGGCGCAGCTGCCGGAGTGCCTGCGCAGCGTCGTTCATCTGAATGGCGTTGGTGACGCCCCAGTCGTCGATCGAAGTCTCACCCCCGACCACCGCGCGCGCATCCTCGAGCGTCGCCGCCGGCCGGTTCGCGACGTATAGCAGCAGGCGCTCGACGTCCCCTCGAAGCCGGCCCATTTCCGTGCCGGCGTGCTGGACGAGCGCAACAACCGCGTCCGGCTCGATACGCTTTCCTTCCGCGTTGAACCGCTCCATGACGAATCGGCCCGCGTTCTGAAGCGCGCGCTCGGCGCCCGCGCCGCGTGCGTCCTTCTGGCCCTTGAGGCCCCAGCACTCCACGAACGCCGCATGCTTGACGAGCAGCTTCCCCAGCCGCGTGGCCCGATTTACGTCGGCCCCAGCGAGCACCAGACAGGTGCCTGCTTCCGGTGCGGCGACGTACTCCTCCAGACCTTGCAGGTGGCGGCTCGGGGCATCCGCGTCCTCGGCGCCGGTGTCCGTGCCGCTCGACGCACGCCCACGAGCCTTGAACAGCTCTTCGATCCGGAGATAGACGACGAGGCGCCGGTCGCCCATGAAGGGAAACGTGCGCGCGGTACTCACGACGGCATCGGGCCTGACGTCGGTGGCATAGAAGCGCTGCGCGTTGAATGGGCGAAGATCCTCGTCGACCAACGCATCGAACCGCTTGATCACTTCATCTCTTCCGACCTCATCGTCTCCAATGACGACGACGACGGGGGGCACGGAACGGCTCGCAATCGCTTTGTCGAGTTGAGGAAGGTTCAATGTTGGCACTTCTAAAACGCTTCGAGAATCGCGCTAACGGTAGTGCGAGCAAAGTCGTCGGCAATGCGGTCGAGCGCGCTGGCATCTGCCCCCAGGAGAGCTTTTGGATCCGCGCTACCTTGGCTGGACGTCAGATCGTACTCCTCGCTGAACATTCGGGCGGGATCCTGCCAGACAACCTGGTTCGTCTTGACGTCTCGCAGCTCCAGCTTGGTGATCAGGCGAAAGGCGTAGCGGGAGACCTGCTGCTCCGGCGTGAACGCCGTGGCCACGGTCTCGATGCGGGAAATCTCACCCGTCAAGACGGCGTCGACGTTGCTCGTGTTTGGCACCACTTTGTACTCACCGCGGCTGTTGAACTCCTGGCGGACCCGCTCGGTGAGCACCTGTTCGACGTTGAAGATCGCGGTTCGGTTCACGAACGGCGGGATCCCTATGGTGCGGATGTGCGCAGGCAGGTAGCTACCGCGGCCCGCCAACGAATAGCCGCACCCAACGCAAAGGACCGTAAGCACCAGCACGAGCAATGCTCGACGTTTGTCAGCCATGTTCCTACCGTACTACGACGCTCACGAGCTTGCCTTTGGCGACAATCACCTTCTGGACGTTCTTGCCGGAGATCTTCGCCCGAACGGCGGGATCGGCCAAAGCAGCCTCCTCGAGATGCTGCTCGGAGCTGTCCGCCGGCACGGTAATACGGCTGCGAACTCTGCCGTTCACCTGCACGGGCACGACGATCTCCTCGGCCCTGGCCGCCGCGGCGTTCAGGACCGGCCATGTGGCGTGCTGTAAGCCACCCTCGTGGCCGAGCCGCTCCCACAGCTCCTCCGCCGTGTGCGGGGCAAAGATCGAGAGCATGCGCACGAGGGCGTCAATTGCCTCTTTGAGCACGATCAGCGTCTCAGGGCGCGCCGGCAGCATTGCCACCGCTTCGTCTCTCCGCCCGGCGGGCGACCAGACCGACGCCTGCTCACAAAAGCCATAGAGCTCGTTCACCAGCTCCCTCAGCGCCGAGATTGCCGTGTTGAGATGAACACGCGGATAGAGATCCTCGGTGACGCGCTGAATGGTGTGGTGCGTCTTGCGCCACAGCTGGCGCTCGGCCGGGTCGAGCGCCGCCGGCTCGAGGTCATCCGGTGGCACATCGCGAAGCAGCTGGCTGAGGGGATCGACAAGGCGCCAGACGCGCGCCAGGAAGCGAAAGCTGCCTTCGAGGCCCGTGTCGGTCCACTCCACCTCTTTCTCGGGCGGCGCGACGAACATCACGTAGAGGCGCAGCGCGTCCGCGCCATACCGGCCAATCATCTCGTCTGGATCGACGACGTTGCCCTTCGACTTGGACATGACGAGCCCGTCTTTGAGCACCATGCCCTGTGTCAGCAGGCGCGAGAACGGCTCGTTGTGCTCCAACATCTCGAGGTCGCGAAAGACTCGACAGAAGAACCGCGAGTAGATCAGGTGCAGAATCGCATGCTCGACGCCGCCGCTGTAGAAATCGACTGGCGTCCAATATCTGGCCTTTGCCGGATCGAACGGCACATCGCCGTTGTGCGGATCGCAAAACCGATAGAAGTACCACGATGAGTCCACGAAGGTGTCCATCGTGTCGGTCTCGCGCGTCGCGTCGCCTCCGCACTTCGGGCACTTCACGTTGACGAATTCCGGTATCTGCGCGAGCGGCGATTCGCCTCGACCGGTGAACTCGACGGCCCGAGGCAAGACGACCGGCAGCTGGTCGTCCGGCACGGCCACCAGCCCACACCCGGGGCAATGCACGATGGGAATGGGCGTCCCCCAATACCGCTGGCGGGAGATGCCCCAGTCCTTGAGCCGGAATTGGATGGTCCGCTGCCCGATACCACGTGCTTCGGCATGCTCCGCCATGCGCGTCCAGGCCTCGTCCGAGCCGAGGCCGGTGAACTCACCGGAGTCGACCATCACCCCCGGCCCCGTGTAAGCCTCGGGCATCGTCTCGGCGACCAGCGGCTCGTCTTCTTGTCGCTGGACGACGATCTTGACCGGCAGGCCGTACTTCCGCGCAAACTCGAGATCGCGCTGATCGTGCGCGGGCACCGCCATGATCGCGCCGGTGCCGTAGCCGCCGATGACGAAGTTCGCGACCCAGATGGGCACCGGCTGTCCGGTGAACGGGTTGATGGCCTTGCGCCCCGTGTCGAACCCTTCCTTCTCGATCTCGCCTGAGAGCCGCGCGATGCGATCC
>JBOGIN010000280.1:0-5059 GCA_050742275.1 Vicinamibacteraceae bacterium | reverse complement strand
ATCCCTGACCCCTGATCCCTGACGCCTGCTCTGCGTCGAAGTATCATTGCCTTGGATGGAGCCCCTCCCCTTCAGGGCGACGTTGGCGAGCGCTTCCTACGAGGCGGTCGATCGTCTGCCGGTGGCCGTGGTGCTCGACTGCGTCCGCAGCGTCTACAACGTCGGCGCCTTCTTCCGGACCGGCGACGCCGCCGGCATCGAGCGCCTCTACCTCACCGGCTACACCGGCTATCCGCCGCATCGTGGGATCGCCAAGACGGCGCTCGGCGCCGAGGGGACGCTCCCGTGGGAGCGGCGGGATCACGCGCCGGCGCTCACCGCCGAGCTCCGCGAGCGTGGCTGGGAGATCGCGGTGGTTGAAACGTCCGTGTGCGCGGTTGATTTGTACGACTGGCGACCGGCCTTTCCCGTGTGCCTGATCTTCGGCAATGAGGTCGAGGGCGTGGACCCGCGCCTGACCGAGACGGCAGACGTCCATGTGCGCGTGCCGATGCTCGGGCGTAAGCAGTCGCTGAATGTCGCGGTGGCCGGTGGCGTCGTGCTCTTCGAGCTGCTGCGAAAGTACCGTGTCACTTCGGGAGCTCTTTGAAGGGGTTGAAAACCTTCAGACCCGGGCGACGAAAGTCCTGGTCGTTACCGGTGGCAATTGTCAGCCCGTACCGCCTGGCCGTGGCTGCGATGTAGCTGTCTTCGACTGGCATGCGGCGGCCCGCTCTTTCGAGCGGATGTTCCTGTTCCGCCCACACATGCGCCACCGACACATTGAATCCGTGGATGCGACCCTGCATAGCGTCCATGAGACGTGTGAGCCAGGCTTGGAGCGCCTCACGCTGTCGTCCTTCTTTCGAGCGGACCCAGTACGCCAACTGGGCGACGACCACCGCGCTGGTATAACAATCGTTCTTTTCCTGTTCGAGCCAGGCAACCACACGACGGTCCCCACGACGCTTTGCCGGCTGGCAGATCACGTCCGTATCGAGGAGCCAGCTCATAGCCTGCGTCGGCGCGCAGTCTCGCGCCGACGAGGAGGCACATCGTCCATGCTGACGGGGCACTCTTTGAGCACGGCCAGCCAGTCTTCCTTGCCAGCGAGACGGCGAAAGACGATGGCATCTTCCTCGGCATCGAAACGAGCATCGAAGTACTCGCCCGGCGAGGCGGGTGCCAACGTCGCGGACACGGTCAATCGACGCTTGGAATCCAATGTGACAATCATGGTGGGATTATCCCACTCTCACGCTGTACGGTCAATCACCCGTTTCGCCCTTGCCGTCCCCCAGTGAGTCAGTTTGAACCGAGCCGCTCCGAGACCTTCAACAGGCGCCTTCCACCCTCGGGAAGCTCGAAGGGTCCCGGGAAGGGGCTCGCCCGGCTTCTCGTCTTGCCGAACCAATCGGTGTCAATACGGTACGGCGAACCGTCGGGCTGTTCGTACGGCAGGTCAGGGATTGTCGCCTTTCCGAGCCGTTCGGTGGTGATGAGCTGACGCAGCCCAGTTTCGGCCCACATCTTGTCGAGCGAGATCTGAACGTAGACGCCGTCCTGGCGCTCGACCAGCTCGATCGCTGGCTCAAAGCTTGGTTGAACGAGCGCATGCTGCTCCTGCTTCGCGGGCCGAGCGCCCTGGAGAAACACATTGCCAGCCATCTGCACCGGCCGCGCTGCCGTCTCGTATGGAGCCAAACCAGTGCCGCCCACGAAAATGTTGTTGAAGAACCGGTCATCGCCACCCGCAATGTTCCGCAGGCCCGCAACGTCCGTGCTGTGTGGGCGATGGAAGGGTGTCTCGCGGCTTGGCTCTGGTCGATGGACGATCTCGCCTGCAAACAGGTTGTGCACGTACGCCCCACCCTCCGACATATCGGACAAGGCCGTCGATGACAGGAAGAGATTGTTGTCGACCAGGAACGGGCCGTGGTTGACCTCCACGAACAATTGCGTGTCGTTGTCGTGGAGCAGGTTCCTCGTCACGCGCGTGCCCTGTGCCATCCAGTCCAACCAGATGCCCAGCGGTGTGCGGTAGATGCGATTCCCGCTGATCTCGCTGTCAATGGCGGCGTGACTCTTGATGCCGGCCATCTCGGCGCCGCCGAAGAGCCGCCTGACGTGGATGTCATGGACGACGTTGGCCGTGATTGTGCTGAACGCCGCGCCCAGGCTTCCGACAAGGCCTGCTTGCTCGCAATGCGAGATCCGGTTGCCGCGCACGAGGTGACCACCGATCAGCTCCTTCGACCACCCCTCATCCAGGGCCCGCTTGATGGTCTCGACGTAGCCTTCGGCGGTGTCCTCGGAGGTGTTGTCCCACCGATCGCCGTATTTGCCGAGTGTGACGCACGCGCAGGTCGCATACCGGATATCGTTGTTCTCGATAATCCATCCCTTGCTCCAGTGCGTGCCGATGAGGCCGATCTGCTCCGCCGTCGGCGGTGCCCACGGCGTGGCCGCGTGCATCATCGTAAAGCCACGCACCGTGATGTAATCGATGCCGGGCTCGTCCGGATAGAGAACCGTCTGGCGGACGTTGATTTCGACCTCCGCCTCGTTGGGATTGACATCCTCGAACTGCGCCCAGATCGTGGTGTTCGTCTCGTCCACCTGCCCGAACCACAGCGGTCTTTTCGCGATGGGTTTCAGCACGTCACGCACGCTGGCCGCTTCGGTCAGCCAGTGTCCGTTCAGATAGACGGCCCCGGTGTGGTGGTCCCGTCCCTTCGGATCGAACCAGTCGCCGTGAATCAGGTCCCTGTAAGGATTGAAGTCTCCGAAGAAACGGTTCGGGATGGTGACCTTCCAGGTGGCGTTCTCCACCTTCTGCCAGCCCTTGATCGCCTCGGAGCCCTTGATGACGACTCTCTCACCAGGGGCAGCCCGGTAGGCGATGCGCTTCTGATCCGACTCGCCCCCGCGTGGCGGTGTGATTCGTTCGCGATAGACACCTGCATGCACGGTGACCACATCGCCGGGCCGCGCCACGCCTGCGGCTGCCGACACCGTGCGCAGGGGCCGTGCGCGCGTGCCGTCCTGTGAATCCTTGCCACGTGGGGAGACATGATATTCGCGGCCCTCTGACGGCCGAGCCGAAACCATCGAGACGGCGAGCGTCACCAGAATAATGATTGCGGATTGTCTCATTGGTGTCAGAACGAGAAGCGGAACTGCAGCTGGACCCGGCGCAGCGGCAAGGCATTGGTCGCCGCGCCAAAGCCGGCGGCATTCGGCGTCAGCCGGTCTTGCCTCACGGAGCCGTCCTCGTTGAACTGCGGGTTGAGAATGTTCTGATCCGTCGGGTTATCGAGCTGGAGCGTCGCGTTCCGTTCCGTGAAGGCGACGCTGTTGAACACGTTGAACAGCTCGAGGCGCACTTGCAGGTCCCGACTGCCGCCGATGCGGAAGCGCCGCGCCAGCGCCAGGTCCCAGATGTTCGTCCAGCACCCCGTCATGTAGTTGCTACCCGACTCCAGCCCCACGCTCCCGGGCAGTGGGCCCGCGAATGCCTCCGTGTTGAATTGGCGGAACCGGTCGTCCGAGCAGCCGCTCCCAGGATCCCCGACGATGCGGATGCGCGCGGCGTAGTCCGGCGAGCCCGTGAGGTTCACGTTGGCGCCGTCGGCGGCATACGCGTAGCCGACCGTGTATTTCGTGCCGGACACACCCGTCCAGATGGCCGACAGCTGCCAGTCGTTGAGGACCGCTTGCGCCAGACGGGCCGCCCAGGCTGATCCCACGCGAACCGTCGGCAGCTCCCAAACGAGGTTGCCCTGAAAGATATGCCTCGGCGTGTTCTGTTCTTCCAAGAGCTCGTTGTACTGCTGCTGATCCTCCCGAATCGAGATACTGCGATCGCGACCGTGCTCCAGCCGCAAGGGCGCACCGACCGTTCCCTTGTCGCTGAGCGTCAGGTTGTAGTTCAGTCCCGCAGAGAGGCCGTCCTGGAAGCGCCGTTGGAACGAGAGCTGGAGCATGTGGGCCTCGCGCCAGAACTCCTGTTGCTGCTCGAGGATCTCGGCAAAGCCGGTGAACGGGCGCAGGAGCTCTGTCGGGAGCGCCGTCGCTCCCGGCACATCGCTCGGCGCCAGCGTGGGATCCTGATAGTCCGGAAGGAACGACGTCCCGAAATCGACGATGTTCAGGTTCGGGGGGGAGCCTCCCTGCTCCGTAAGGAGCACGTGGAACGACCGCTGTCCGACATAGCCGACGTCGAGCGTGGACGACCAGGGAATCGACATCTGCAGACCGACGTTCCATTGCGACGAGGTGGGCAGATGGTCGTTGTGCAATCGGTATGTGTACAGTCGCGGCACGCCTTGGCCGAGCGGCGCGCCCGCCAGATTCCGCAACTCCGCAAAGCGCACGGTGGCCGCCGAGGAGTTCGGCGGATTCCCGACCTGCGTGAAGATCGTGTTGCCGGGAGAGCGGTCGAAGAAGAGCCCCCATGCGCCGCGCAGCACCATCATCGAGTTGCCGGTCAGGTCGTACGCCACACCCACGCGCGGACCAATCGCGATGGCCGGCCACTCGTAGTTCCTCTTGGTGATGCCGTCGCCCGCTTGCCGGATGCCATTCGTCAGGCTCCCCGAGCTCGGCACGATCTGCCCTATCAGGGCAGCGCTCCCCGGGCCCAGCAGATCGCCCGTCAGTGGATTCCGCGCGCGCCGGTCGCCGCCGGCGCATGGGGCGAGGTTCACACACGCTGGCTCGAAGAGCGCCGGCGCGCTCGCCACGCTCCACTCGTCCGGGAAGAAATTCGAGCTCTGCCGAAACTGATCGTACTGCGGCTCCTGATGCGTAAAGCGCACGCCGTAGTCGAGGGTCAGTCGATCGGTGACCTTCCAGTTGTCCTGCACGTACCACTCGATGTTCTTGTACAGGTAGCTCCCCTCGACGAACCGATCTTGCTGCGAGAACGACGAGAAGACGCCGAGCGCGGCATTCGAGAATCCGAAGCCCGTATCCAGCGGGTTGTTGCTGTCCTCGCCGAAATTCAGCACGCCCTGGAACAACTGACCGCCACCGGTGTTGAGGTTGGTCGTCTTCAAGCTGTCTTGAAGGTAGAAGC
>JBOGIN010000279.1:0-8198 GCA_050742275.1 Vicinamibacteraceae bacterium | reverse complement strand
CGTGTATCGCTTCTACGACGAGAACAAGAAGGCGGCAAAGTACTGGCGCGATATCGGGACGCTGGACGCGTACTACGAGGCCAGCATGGACCTGTGTCAGGTGAATCCAGAGTTCAATCTGTACGATCCGGAGTGGCCGATTCGCACGTATCAGGTCCAGGCGGCGCCTGCCAAGTTCGTCTTCGCGGAGGAGGGCCAGCGGTGTGGGCAAGCGGTGGACTCGGTCATCTCGAACGGCGTCATCATTTCGGGCAGCCGCGTCGAGCGCAGCGTGCTGTGCCCCAATGTGCGCGTCCATAGCTTCTGTCACATCGATGGAAGCATCCTGATGCCGGGCGTTCGGGTTGGCCGGCACGCACGCATCCGCCGCGCGATCATCGACCGCGACGTGTTCATTCCGCGCGGCGCCTGTATCGGCCACGATCTCGAGGAGGATGCCAAGCGGCACACCGTGACGGAAAAGGGCGTCGTCGTTGTGACGGCCGATGATGAGCCGCGCGTGGTCTCGCCGGCTGCGGAGGCACTCGCTATCGAAGAGGAAGCGGATCGCAGGGCGGGCATGGCGGTACGGTAGGCGTGAAGGAGGGTTCGTGAAGATTCGACAGGTGACTGCGCGGGAGATTCTCGACTCGCGCGGCAACCCGACCGTGGAAGTAGACGTCGAGCTGGAGGGCGGCGCGCGAGGCCGCGCGGCGGTGCCGTCTGGCGCCTCCACCGGGGAGCGCGAAGCGCTCGAGCTCCGAGACGGTGACAAGTCCCGCTATGTGGGCAAGGGTGTTCAGAAGGCCGTCGGCAACGTCAACAGCGAGATCGCTCGCGCAGTGGTGGGACAAGAGGTCGATCAGACAACGCTGGACCGCCTGCTCATCGATCTCGATGGCACGCCGACCAAGGGGCGTCTCGGCGCAAACGCCATCCTTGGCGTCTCCATGGCGGCGCTCAAAGCGGCGGCGGTGGAGGCGCGCATGCCCCTCTACGAGCACATCGGCGTCCTGCGGCGCGCGCTGGTCGACGCCGAGGCGCCGGACTTGCTGCCGGTCCCGATGATGAACATTCTCAACGGTGGCGCCCACGCCGACTCGAACGTGGACTGCCAGGAGTTCATGGTGATGCCGATCGGTGCGTCCTCGTTTGCGGAGGCGTTGCGGTGGGGCACCGAGGTCTTCCACAGCCTGCGCGCGATCCTCAAGAGCAAGGGGCTCGGCACCGGCGTTGGTGACGAGGGGGGCTTCGCGCCGAACCTACGCTCGAACCAGGAAGCGCTGGAGATGGTGCTCGAAGCCGTCTCCCGCGCGGGCCTGAAGCCCAGCGAGCAGGTGGCGCTCGCGCTCGACGTCGCATCCAGCGAGCTCTGGAGCAGCGGCACCTACGTCTTCAAGAAGTCGGGAGACCGCACGCGCACCTCGGACGAGATGGTCGCGCTCTACGAAGACTGGGTCCGGCAGTACCCCATTGTCTCCATTGAAGACGGTCTCGCGGAGCAGGACTGGGACGGCTGGAAGATCCTCACGGTCAGGCTGGGGAGCCAGGTTCAGCTCGTTGGCGACGATGTGTTCGTGACCAACCCGTCCATTCTGCAGGAAGGCATCGCACAGGGTATTGCAAACGCACTGCTCGTGAAGCTGAATCAGGTGGGCACCGTGACCGAAACGCTCGAGGCCATGGTGATGTCCTGGAAGGCGGGGTACGCCACGATCGTCTCGCACCGTTCCGGCGAGACGGAGGACAGCACGATCGCAGACCTTGCCGTGGGAACGCGTGCTGGTCAGATCAAGACCGGTTCGGCCAGCCGGAGCGACCGGACGGCCAAGTACAATCAACTGCTGCGCATCGAAGCAGAGTTGGGCGCAAGCGCCAAGTACGCGGGACGCGCGGCGCTCAAGCAGCTCGCCGCAGCCTAGACAACCACGAAGGACGATGCATCGACTCGTATTGCTCCGCCACGGCGAGAGCGTGTGGAACAGAGAAAATCGCTTCACCGGCTGGACCGACGTCGATCTCTCGGACGCTGGCGTCGAGGAGGCTCGGCACGGCGCGCGTCTGCTGGCGAAGGAAGGCTTCACGTTCGACGTCGCCTACACCTCCCTACTCAAACGCGCGATCCGGACGCTGTGGATCGTGCTGGACGAGATGGACCTCATGTGGATCCCCGTCCACCGTGACTGGCGGCTGAACGAGCGGCACTACGGCGCGTTGCAAGGCCTCAACAAGGCGGAGATGGCGGCGCAGCACGGCGAGGAGCAGGTAAAGATCTGGCGGCGCAGCTACGACATCCCCCCGCCACGGCTCACGAGGGATGACCCTCGCCATCCTTCGCACGATCGCCGCTACCAGGCGCTGCGCCCCGAAGAGCTGCCGTCAGCGGAAGCGTTGAAGGATACGGTGTCGCGCTTCCTTCCCTACTGGCACGAGACCAGTGCGCCGGCCATCCAGCGCGGCGAGCGGGTGCTCGTGGCAGCCCACGGGAACAGCCTGCGCGCGCTCGTCAAGTATCTCGACAACATCTCGGACAGCGAGATCGTCGGCTTGAACATTCCAACCGGGATTCCGCTCGTGTACGAGCTGGACGAGTCGCTCGCGCCGCGGCAGCACTACTACCTCGGCGATCCGGAGGACGCGAAGCGAGCCGCCGAGCGCGTCGCAAGCCAAGGACACGCACGGGGGGCCTGAAAGGCGAGGTACGCGGGGCCTAAAGGCACCCGCGCTACAGGTGCGGTTGCTCAAGAGTTCTCGCGCACGGCCTTCAGGCCGCGCGTTGCGTGCTTATTCCACCTCTTCGGCGAACTCGTCAGGTGCAATGCGGAGCGAGCGCAAGAACCGTCGGTCGTTGGCGCTCAAGACCAGTTCGGCCTGATGCCGCGCGAGCCCCTTGGTGGTCGAGCTCTTGGCGACGGCCTTGCCCTTGAGTCGGGCAAACCCCACCGAGGCCTCCAAGGACACCCGCATATCGTACCCGGCCGCGCGCGCTCGGGCTTGAACCGCGGCCACGGCGGGATCCGCGGCGACGGCCGCCGCGATGGCATCGGCGAGATCCTTGACTAGGCGATTGACGGTGTCGTCCATCGACTCATCTCCTCGCCACCACCGGGCTGGGTGCCGGGCGGCAGCCCGTGGCGCGACCGATCGCACGAGAGGTAGGGAAGCGACGATCGGAGGCTTGCGGGCGATTCATGGCTTGTGCGGCGAGCAGTGTGGGATTTATTTGCGATTCTAGCTGTCGCATCCAACACTGTCAAGAAACGACCGTGTTTACAATGGTACTTGATTCTTGGCGCGTGGCGCTTGTGCGTCACACCGCCGCGTCACCCGGGAATAGGGGAGAGCCCTCAGCCCGGCATTCGAGATGTCAAACCCCGTAGACACACCGGTCGATCTCGGCTCGTGGGAGTATGCGCGTGACGCAGGCCACCCTGGCCGATTCCCGTTCACGCGTGGCATCCATCCCACGATGTACCGCGGGCGTCTGTGGACCATGCGGCAGTACGCCGGCTTCGGGACGGCTGGCGAATCCAACGAGCGGTACCGCTACCTCCTCTCGCACGGCGTCACCGGTCTCAGCGTCGCGTTCGATCTCCCCACGCAGATGGGCTATGACTCCGACCATCCGCTTGCCGCGGGAGAGGTGGGCCGCGCGGGTGTGGCCATCGACTCGATCGAAGACATGGCGGAGCTCTTCGACGGCATTCCGCTCGATCGTGTCTCGACGTCGATGACCATCAATGCGACCGCCATCATCCTGCTGGCGCTCTCCGTCGCCACGGCCAAGCGGCAGGGGGTTGCGCCGCGGGTGCTCGCTGGCACCGTCCAGAACGACATTCTGAAGGAGTACATGGCGCGCGGCACGTATATCTTCCCGCCGCGTCCCTCGCTCCGCATCGTCACCGACATCTTCGAGTACTGCGCGCGCGAGCTGCCGAACTGGAATTCAATCTCCATCAGCGGCTACCACATTCGCGAGGCAGGGGCGACAGCGGTGCAAGAGCTGGCGTTCACCTTCGCCAACGCCATCGCCTACGTGGACGCTGCACGCGCGCGTGGCCTCGACCTCGACACGCTCGGTCAACGTCTATCGTTCTTCTTCGCCTGCCACAACGACTTTCTCGAGGAGGTGGCGAAGTTCCGCGCCGCGCGCCGCCTCTGGGCGCGCTTGATGCAGGAGCGGTTCGGCGTCACGGTGCCTCGCGCCCAACAACTGCGCTTCCACACGCAAACGGCAGGGAGCACGCTCACCGCGCAACAGCCGGACAACAACATCGTTCGCGTGGCGATTCAAGCGTTGGCGGCGGCGCTTGGAGGAACGCAGTCGCTCCATTGCAACGCGCGAGACGAGGCGCTCGCGCTTCCCACGGAGGAATCGGCGCGGATCGCGCTGCGCACGCAGCAGATCATCGCCCACGAGAGCGGTGTCGCGAACACCGTCGACCCCGTCGCCGGCGCCTATACGATCGAGCGCCTGACAGATCGGATCGAACAGCAGGTACGCGAGGTCATCGAGCGCATCGACCGGCTCGGCGGCACGCTCCCCGCGATCGAGTCCGGCCTCGTGTCGCGAGAGATTCAGGAGTCGGCCTACGGCGCGCAGCAGGCCATCGAGCGTGGAGAAACGGTGATCGTGGGCGTCAATCGTTTCTGTGCGAGCGAGACAGTGCATCCGGAAGTGCTCGCCATCGCTCCCGAGATCGAGCGGAAACAGATAGAGCGCGTGCGCGCGGTACGCGTCGGCCGAGATCAGGCCGCGTGTCGCAGGGCGCTGGGGCGTGTGATCCAGACCGCACGCGATGAGTCCAATCTGGTGCCGTCGATCATCGCCGCGGTGGAAGCACGCGCCACGCTCGGCGAGATCGCGGACGCTCTCCGCTCGGTGTTTGGAGAATATCAGCAGGTCCTGGACTGATCAGGCGTCAGGGGTCAGCGGGATTCAGGATTCGGGATTCGGGATTCAGGATTCAGGAAACGGGAAACAGGAAACGGTGGAGAGCGCGCCCCTGATCGACATCGATCGGCTTACGGTCGGCTTCCCGTCGCCCGAGGGATGGGCTCATGTTGTGTCAGACGTGAGCTTGGCGATTGGCCGTGGCGAGGCGCTGGCGCTCGTTGGCGAATCGGGGTGTGGCAAGACGCTGACCGCGTTGTCCATCCTGCGGCTCACACCGCCGCCAGGCCGAATCCTCAGCGGCTCCATTCGCTTCGAGGGACGAGAGCTGACCACGCTCTCCGAAACGGAGATGCAAGCGGTGCGCGGCGCTCGAATCGGGCTCATCTTCCAGGAACCGATGAGCGCTCTCAATCCGGTGCTGACACTCGGCCAGCACATCGAAGAAACGTTGCGCGTGCACCGCATGACCATGCCCGACCCGCGAGCGCGCGCGGTCGAGCTGCTCACCGAGGCCGCAGTCGACGATCCGGCACGGCGTGCCGGCCAATACGCCCACCAACTGTCGGGTGGCCTGCGACAACGTGCGCTCATTGCGCTCGCGCTGGCCTGCCGGCCCACGTTGCTCATCGCGGACGAGCCGACAACCGCGCTCGACGTCACGACCCAGGCGGAGATCCTCGACCTGCTCGAGCACCTGAAGAAGAAGCATGGCCTCACGCTGCTCTTGATCACGCATGATCTTGGTGTGGTTGCGCACGCAGCCGATCGCGTTGCCGTGATGCAGGCCGGACGTATCGTCGAGCAGGCCTCCGCACGGACGTTGTTCGAGTCGCCCCAGCACCCGTACACCGTCGGCTTGGCGCGGGCGGCGCGGGTCGGGGTGAGAGGGTGACGGGTGATGGGGTGACAAGGCGCTCGCTCATTGAGGTGCGTGGGCTGGTCAAGGCCTACCCGCGTGGCCGCAGCTTGTTCCGACGGGGAGACGAGGTGCGCGTGGTCGATCGGGTGAGCTTCGTCATCGATGAAGGCGAAGCTCTGGCCCTGGTCGGCGAGTCCGGCAGCGGCAAGAGCACGACGGGACGCTGTCTCTTACGGCTGGTGGAGCCGACGGACGGCGAGATCCGGTTTCGCGGAGAGAACGTCCTCGCCTATTCACGGGAGCGCTTGCGCCGTGCGCGCCGGGAGATGCAGATGGTCTTCCAAGACCCGTACTCATCCCTCAATCCGCGCATGCGGGCCGGGGCCATCGTCGATGAGCCGTTAATCATTCACGGGCTGGGGTCCCACTCCTCCCGCCTGGCACAGGTCGCCGAGCTGTTCAAGCAAGTCGGCCTCGACGCGTCCATGATGCGGCGCTACCCACGCGAGCTGAGTGGCGGCCAACGGCAACGTGTTGGTCTAGCGCGCGCTCTCGCGCTCAATCCGTCGTTCATCGTGTGCGACGAGCCGGTCTCTTCGCTCGACGCCCCCGTCCAGGCGCAGATCGTCCAGCTTCTCGCAGATCTCCAGGCGCGGCTTCGTTTGGCGTATCTCTTCATTACGCATGATCTGCGCCTGGTCCAGCGCTTCTGCGCGCGCGTCGCCGTGATGTATCGCGGCCGTATCGTGGAGCTCGCCTCGTCCGGCGCGCTCTTCGAAGCGCCCCAGCATCCATATACCCGCGCCCTGCTGTCCGCGGCGCTGGTGGCAGATCCCAACCACCGGGCCACTCGGGTAAGATTCGATCCGACGACGTTCGATCCGCGTATCGATCTGCGCGAAGTGGCGCAGGATCACTGGGCGGCCATCCAATAGAGGAACATCATGCGCGCTGCGCTCCAATCCGTGAGTGGCGTGGACCCTGGCTTCCGTGACGCGTTCGTTCAGCTCCTCGGCGAGGCGTCCGCACCGGCGCACCCCGACGAATGCGTCGTCATGTCGTGGCTGAGGAGCCCCCTCGGCCTGCTCGTTGCCGGCGCTTCCGCACGTGGAATTTGCTTGCTGGAGTTCAGCGACCCAGAGCGTTTGACGGCACAGGTCGCAACGCTCCGACGACGTTTTCAATGTCGTCTCGTGCACGGTAGCCACGCGCTGCTCGACCAGCTGAGCGAGGAGCTGGACCGCTACTTCGCGGGGACGCTGACCGACTTCACGCTTCCGTTGGACTACCCGGGCACGACGTTCCAGCGGCGTGTGTGGGACGCGCTGCTGCGGATCCCTCACGGCGAGACGCGCTCGTACAACCAGCTGGCGCGCGCGCTCGACAGCCCCGGCGCCTCCCGCGCGGTTGGCCATGCCAACGGTCTCAACCGCATCGCTATCGTGATCCCCTGCCACCGCGTCATCAACGCGGACGGCAAGCTCGGGGGATACGGCGGCGGGCTCTGACGCAAGCAGTATCTACTGGATCTCGAAAGGGGTCAGGGATCAGGGATCAGGGAGGCGGCAGGGATCAGGGGTCAGGCCGACGCGACCGCCCGGGGTGTACGTCGTTCACCAGCGGAGCCGCGCCGCCAGCCCCCGAACGATGATGCATCGGCCTGATCCCTGACCCCTGATCCCTGTCGCCTTCTACCAATTACTGAGCGGCGGGTTGTGGCTGGGAGGGCGCCTTTTTCGTCTTACGGGCGTCCTTCTCGACGTGGCCGTCGCGGAGGTGAATGACGCGCTGCGCGTGCGCGGCGACATCGGGCTCGTGCGTGACGAGGATGATGGTGTGGCCCTGCTGGTGGAGACGGTCGAACAGCGCCATGATTTCATCGCCTGTCTTCGTGTCGAGGTTGCCGGTCGGCTCGTCGGCGAGAAGGATCGACGGGCTGTTGACGAGCGCACGCGCAATCGCCACACGCTGGCGCTGGCCGCCGGAGAGCTCGTTTGGCCGGTGACTCATCCGGTCGGCGAGCTCGACCCGCTCCAGGGCGGCCGTGGCGCGCTGGGTACGGTCGGCGGAGCTCACGCCGGCGTAGACCAGCGGAAGCTCCACGTTGTGGAGGGCGGTCGCACGCGGCAGGAGATTGAACGTTTGGAACACGAATCCAATCTCCTCGTTCCGGATCCGGGCCAGCTCGTCGTCATCCATCTGGCTGACCTCCTTGGCGTTGAGGAGGTAGGTCCCGCGCGACGGCGTGTCGAGGCAACCAATCAAGTTCATCAGGGTCGACTTGCCGGAGCCGGAAGGCCCCATGATGGCGACGTATTCCCCCTTCTCGATCTGAATGGATACGCCGCGCAAGGCGTGAATCTCCTCCGCGCCCATCAGGTACGTCTTCCAGAGATCGCGCGTCTCAATGAGTGCCATAGATACCTAACTCATACGACAACACGGGGGATGGGGTTCCAGTCA
>JBOGIN010000278.1:0-2269 GCA_050742275.1 Vicinamibacteraceae bacterium | reverse complement strand
CTGCTGAAGTGGCGCGCGCGAATGAGACCATCGGCCTGGAGCTCAAGAAGCGCTACGACAACAACGAGTCGAACCTGCTCCGTCGCAGCGACCAATGGCCGTTTCTGCAGCGCGGAGTGCCCGCGATCTGGTTCCACACCGGCTTGCATCCCGATTACCACACGCAGTACGACGACCCCGAGAAGATCAACTACGGCAAGATGGAGAAGATCGCCCGGCTGGTCTACGAGGTGAGCTGGCACCTCGCCAACGCCGGCACGCGGCCTTCGCCGCCGCAAATGCCGACAGCCGAGGAAGGTCCAGCAAGGAGCGCTCGTGCTCAGTGAGTATCGGCATCGGCGGCGCGTCCAGTTCTACGAGACGGATCTTGCGGGCATCGTCCATTTCAGTTGGTACTTCCGTTACATGGAGGAAGCGGAGCATGCGATGTGGCGGACGGGAGGTCTCAGCGTCGCTCCGCACGGATCCGAGATTGGCTGGGCGCGGGTCTCGGCGACCTGCGATTTTCTCAGGCCGCTTCGCTTCGAAGACGAGTTCGAGGTGCGGATTCGCGTGGCGGAGGTGACGCGCAAGACGATCAGGTATGCGTGCGACATCACGCGAGGCGAGACCAGGATCGCCGAGGGAGCGATGACGGTCATTTGCGTGCGAGTGCGTCCCGGCGAGACCATCGAGGCGATCGATATGCCGCCGGAGATCGCCGCGCGCCTCCGCGTCGCGTCAATGGACGTGCCCGGAGGAACGGCGTGAAACTGACCCGTTATCTCGTGGTGGCGGTGGTCGTTGTCATGATGGCGTCCTGCGAGAGAGATCGACAAGAGACCGGGGATCGGCCGAACAACGCGTTGCGGACGCTGATTCAACGCGAGTGGGACTGGCGACTGGAGGCGGATCCGCTGTTTGCGACCACCGTCGGCCGTCACGAGTACGACGACCGGCTGACCGACCAGAGCTTGGAGGCCATCGCGCGCCGTACGGAGGCGACGGAGAGATTCGCACGTGAGCTCCGGCAGGTGGATCGCAGCGCGTTGTCGCCCGTCGACCAGATCAACTACGAGATGTTCGAAGCGGAGCTGAACGAGCGCCTGAACGGCGCGCGCTTCAGGGAATTCCTGCTGCCGCTCAACGCGGACTCCGGGTTCCACACCAGCTTGCCCGTTGTCGTTCAGCAGATGCCGTATCGGAGCACGGCCGACTACGAGAAGTATCTCGCGCGCCTCGGGCGCTTGCCTCGCTACATGGACCAGAACATCGCGCTCATGCGCGAGGGGCTGCGAAGCGGCATCACCATTCCGCAGGCATCGCTGAAGGGCATCGAGACCAGCGTCACGCCGCTCATCACCGACGATGTCGCCAAGAGCATTTTCTGGAAGCCGTTCGCGGCCGTGCCGGGTGTGATCCCGGCCGCGGAGCGTGAGCGTCTGCAGGCCGAGGGGCGGAAGGTGATTGGCGAGGCCGTCACGCCCGCCTACCGCAAGTTTCTCGATTTCGTGACGAAGGAGTACGTCCCCGGGGCGCGAAAGACGCTCGCGGCGACGGAGCTGCCGGAGGGGCGCGAGTATTACGCCTTTCTCGTCCGCAAGTTCACGACGCTGGACCTGGATGCCGAGACGGTGCATCGGATTGGGCTCGAGCAGGTCGAGGCGCTTGGTGCGGAGATGGACCAGGCGATGCGGCAGACCGGCTTCAAGGGATCGCTCGAGCAGTTCCTCCAGTTTCTTCGCACCGATCAGCGGTTCTATCCGAGGACCGCCGACGCGCTCATCGAACGGGCGTCGTATCTCGCGAAGCGGATGGACGGCAAGCTTCCGAGCCTTTTCGGGCGGCTACCGCGCCAGCCGTATACGGTGGCGCCCGTGCCCGACTATCTCGCTCCGAAATACACGGCGGGGCGGTATAGCGGAAGTCCACCGGACGGCTCGGAGCCTGGGTACTACTGGGTGAACACCTACGCGCTGGACACGCGGCCGCTGTACAACCTCGAGGCGCTGACGCTGCACGAAGCCGTGCCGGGGCATCACTTGCAGACGGCGCTGGCGTACGAGCTGGAGGATCTGCCGGAGTTCAGGCGTTGGACGTATCTCTCGGCATTTGGCGAGGGCTGGGGGCTCTATTCAGAGTGGCTCGGCCTCGAAGCGGGCTTCTACACCGATCCGTACAGCAACTTCGGGCGTCTCACGTATGCCATGTGGCGCGCGGTGCGCCTCGTCGTCGACACCGGCATTCACGCCAAGGGGTGGACGCGACAGCAGGCGATCGACTACCTCGC
>JBOGIN010000277.1:0-2893 GCA_050742275.1 Vicinamibacteraceae bacterium | reverse complement strand
GTCCGGCGTTCCAAACTGGCTTCGCGACATCGTCGGTCGGCCCGGGTTTCTTCGAGGCCTTCGACCGCCCGATCATCGCCGGACGCGGCTTCCATGGCGGCGACTTCAGTCCCGCCCGAACGGTGATCGTCAATGAAGCGTTCGTGCGTGGCTTCGTGCAACGCGGGATCGCGTCGCCGCTCGGCGCCCGCCTGCGGTATTCCAGCGAATCCGGCGTCTCAGCCGCGGAGCCGCCGTTCGAAATCGTCGGCGTGGTGCGGGATCTGGGCCTGGACCCTGGCGAGCAGGGCGACGAGGGCGCGTATGTGTTTCACGCCGCGTCGGCCGCCACAGTGTCTCCGCTCGTCATGAGTGTGCGCCTGCGCGGCAATCCAGCAACACTGGCGGCTCGTCTGCCGACGATTGCGGCTGATGTCGATGCCGGAGTGTCCGTCCCGGAAGCCCGGTCACTCGGCGAATGGATCTGGCAGCGGGATTCTAGCCTGGTCATGTCAGTCGCAGCACTGGCGGGAGTCAGCGCGCTGGTATTGTTTCTGTCGGCCATGGGACTTTTCTCGCTGATGTCGATCAGCGTGTCGCGGCGGACGCGCGAAATCGGTCTGCGTATGGCGCTCGGCGCCAGCCCACGCCATGTGCTCGCCAGAATCGTGGCCCACGCCATGGTGCTGATAGGGAGCGGAGTCACGGCGGGCGGCGGCCTCGTGCTGCTCTGGGTTGCGCTGGGACTTGGACCGACCGGCCGGCCGGCAGACGACGTCGTGTCGTTCGCCGCCTGGATCGGCGTGTCATCCGCGGTGATGCTGGGCGCGGGACTGCTTGCCTGCGTCGAGCCCGCGCGACGCGCGCTCAGGATCAATCCTATCGACGCCCTCAGAGACGCCTGAACGGCCGGCGTCCTCGCTGCACGCGTCGGCCGTTGGATCATCGCCAGAGCACCGATCCGCTTTGCTGCTGGAGGAGATCCGGCCCGACGAGATTCTGATGTGCTTGCCCTCCGACGCTCGTCAGGAGTCCGAGCGGAGCGGCCGGCGCACGCAACGACGGCCCAGGCGGACCGCGGGGCGAAGAGCCCCTATAAGGAATCGTCTCGAACTTGCGTTCATCCCTTGTAGGGACGGGTGTGCCTTGCGGATGGGCTGTCTGGCTGTCAGGGACGATCTCCGCA
Organism: Vicinamibacteraceae bacterium; assembly: GCA_050742275.1. Lineage (GTDB taxonomy): Bacteria > Acidobacteriota > Vicinamibacteria > Vicinamibacterales > Vicinamibacteraceae > WHTT01. The sequence continues at coordinate 1,728 of JBOGIN010000277.1, read as the reverse complement.
ACTGGCTTGTCACGGCCATATAAATCGGAAGCACACCATAGCGCCGGATGGTAGCTGAAGCGCTCTGCGCGGCCGCGATCCCGAAGTCGAGCCGCTCAGGGTCGCTCAACGTTGCCGGTGATGGCCGTGACCTTCACGTTGGTCCATCGGAGCTTCCGGATCGGACCGAGTCCACCCAACGGCTGGAATGGCTAGGCGTGGCAGAGGATCTCGCCGTGGAGGACCGCGTACCAGGCGTCGGGGTGCGTCGCCCAGCGGCGCCATCCTTCGACGATCTCGCGTAGCTCGTTCTCTGTAGCCATGCCTTCGGTGACGGCTTGGCGCGCGATCGCGGAATCGGTCATGCGATCGGCCCACAGCCCACCCCACCATGCGCGGTCGTCGGGCGTCGCGAAGCACCATACCGAGGCGCCTGGTAGCACGTCGTCAAAGCCTGCGGCGTGCGCCCAAGCAAGGAGGAATCGGCCCGCGTCGGGCTCGCCCGCGTTGCGGCGCGCGATCTTGCGGTACAGCGCCAGCCAGCGGTCGATCGCGGGCTCGTCGGGGTACCAGCGGAAGGCATCGTAGTCACCGTCGCGCGCCGCGACCAGCCCGCCCGGCTTGCACACTCGCTTCATCTCGCGTAGCGCGCGAACGGGATCGGGAAGATGCGGGAGCACTTGATGCGCGTGCACGACGTCGAACGTGTGATCGTCCATCTCGAGGGCGTAGAGGTCGCCGACCGAGAACTCGACGTTCGGCCCACCGCCGGCGTCGCGTCGCGCCTCCTCAATCACGGCGGCCGACGCATCGATTCCAAGGACGCGTCCGGGTGCAACCCGCCGGCCGATGTCAGCCGTGATCGTGCCCGGCCCGCACCCGAGGTCGAGCACGCTGGTGCCGGAGGTGAGGTGCGGGGCGAGGTAAGCGGCCGAGTTGTCGACCGTCCGCCACTTGTGCGACCGCAAGACGCTTTCGTGGTGACCGTGCGTGTAGGTCATTGGTTTCCCCAGTGCGTCAGTTGGCGATGGCGGCCACTTGAAGATCAGGTGATCGCCGTCGTGTATCGCGCCACTGTTCTCAGGGCCCGGTGAAGCGCCTGACAATGGACGAAAGAAATACTAGCGGACGGTGAAGGTTTGCGCCGACAGCGGACGCTTCGGTTTGCCGATGTCTCCGGCGGGCTGCGTGTAACGGCCCGTCAAATGAGCCGTGGGCGTCGCTTTGTTGTGGACGGCGGTCACGAGTTCAATAGTGAAATCACCCGTGCTGCAAGTCATTGAAATCACGGGTGATTGTGCGTGGCTGGCTGTCTGGGATTCGAACCCTCGGGATGCCGTACTTCTAGGAGATCGGCCAATACGCATACGTGCCGAGGACTGTCTCGGTTAAAATTTGACCGTCCTCATCCTGAGGCAGAGATCACACTGGGCGTGAGGCGCGGGGGACATGATCTCAGACGACGCGCTCATTCGGCGGATTACGGTGAATCCGGCCATCTTCGGTGGCAAGCCCATCGTTCGCGGCAGGCGCTTGGCCGTCGAGCACGTCGGCCTATTGGCGGCCGGCGACACCGTGGACACGCTGCTCGCTGCGCACCCGTGGCTCGAAGCGGATGACATTCGGGCATGCGTGCTGTTGTACGCGCGCCGCCTCGTGGGGCACGAGCGCATCGAGCCGCCGCTGTCGGAACCCACCGGGTGACGCGGTTCTTGGACACCTGCCTCTGCCGGCGGGCCTGTGGTGTTT
>JBOGIN010000276.1:0-4553 GCA_050742275.1 Vicinamibacteraceae bacterium | reverse complement strand
GCCCAGATGTACTTGTCGGGCGGATCGTAGACAGGAACGCTGTCCTTCTCGCTCTTGACGCGGTACACCTTGCCGTCCGGTGAGGTGCCGACATAGACGCTGCCGTCGCGTCCGCGGGTGAGCGCGTGAACCTGGAGCTCCGGACTGTCGAAGAGAACCGTCGACTCGCCCTCCTTCGTCAGACGCAGCACCTGACCCTGGTTGCCCGTGCCCGCCAGGAGCGTTCCGTCTGATCCAACCTGTAGATCCCAAATGAACGGCGCTTGTGTCTCGGCGAGCACCTTGTTCGTCGGCCCCAACGTGACGCGCCCATCACTGTCGACGACGACGTTGTCGACATCTCCCTTGAGAAAGCCCGATTGGTTCGCAACCGTCCAGAACTTCGGTTCTGAGGCGGTGACCACGCCAGCCAAGGAAAGCACCAACAGCGGAAGAAGCCAGGAATACGCAGGACGTCTCATAAGTTGTGGGTCAGGGCTCCCTGACGGTGAGCGACAGCTTCCGAGTGCCGCTCACGACGTCTTGGGTAGCAATCTCCCATTCGCCGAGTGGGGCTTGCTGCAGCGGCGACACGCGGCTGCTGTTGCGCTCGCTGTTGAGCACGGCCATGACGGAAGGGGGGAGTGCGGGCATCTTGCGTCCGTTGACCACCGCGCCAGGCGACGGGCTCATGAGGCGAACGTAAACACGATTGTTGCGCCGCGCCTCGTTGAAGACGCGAATCATCTGGTCGATGCTCTCGGCATGCTGCGGCGACGGCGTGCTGCCATCCACGCTGGCCATGGCTTGCGCGTCGGCCACAAGAAGCGTCAGCGTGCCGCGAGCGAACTCTGGCACTGCGATCGTGAGCGTCCGGGCCAGTTCCTCGCCGCGATAGGAGCGTGTCAGGACGTGGAGCCGAACGGTCTCGCCGGCCCGAGGCCGAGGGTTGTCAACCCAAATGCGTTCGATGCGCGCGGTGCGCGGCTGCTCCGTAGAGGTGATGGTGAGCGTGACCGGCCCGATTTCGACCGGCGCCACCTCGTTGCGCAGCAGCGCGTTGACAGGTCCCGCCACGTACATAGCGGCTCCCGTCGACGACGTGTCGCCTGAAAACACATCGTCCAACTCGATCTCGCCGTGACCGGCCACCTGCGCCTTGCCGCGCACCGTGAACGTCGCCGCCCCGAACTCCCGCTCGTAGGACTGCAGCGTGCTCGAGACGGTAGCGAACGTCAGCAGCGACGTGAGCAGTTGATCGTTGACGAGATCGAACCGGAACGTGCGCGTCGGCGCCTGCTCGCTCTCGAGCGTCAGCGTCAGGGGAACCATCTGCGGGCCGGGACCGAGCGTGCCTGCGATGGCCGTCGCGCGATCCTGGCGTACCGTGCCGATCACATCGCCCATGCTGTCGATCTTCGTCGAGGCCATGAGACTCGGAAGAACCGTGTGCACGTAGCTGCGCGTCATCGGGATGTCGACCGGCCCCAGGTTCAAGAACGGATGACCGAACGCGTACACTCGGTCCTTGTCCACGTACGTGACGGTGCCCGACGCACCGAGGCTCAGGTCGCCACGTATCAGGCTGAGACCGATGGGGTCACCTGGCTGGAGCGGGCGAGACTTTTCGGTTGCGGTCGCGTCGGAAGGTTGGCCGGTCACCGGCATGAAGCCGGCGGAAGAGAATGCCGAGCGCAACAGCTGCTCGGCCTCGCCGCTGAAGCCGCCCAGCGTCAGGGGCGTCGCTATCGGGCGGAGCGCCAGACCGTAGCGCGACGCCTCCTGGGCCGGCAGGCCGAGCGCGCGGAGCGCTTCTGGGGATTGCGCAAACGGCCGCAGCCGATCGAACGTGTCCCTCAGGGCCGCCGCCAGGGCCTCGCGTGTCGTCGGTAGCTCGACAAGGGCACGGCGGGCGGCCGCCGGCCGCAGAACGGGTTTCAGGACGCCTCGCGCGGTGGCCTCGGTCATCTCCTCGATAGGGGTGACACCGGCGATCGGCTCCTTGGCGAAGAGGCCGAGCGCATAGGAGACCGCCCCGACCAGACGACCCTCGATGTAGACAGGACTGCCGCTCATGCCCGCCACGACACCAGCCTGGGCGAGCGGCCCTCCGTCGAGCTTGACCAGGATCAGTCGCCGCCGGGGACCGCTGACGTTCTCGAGCACCCCGACGACCTGCACGCGAAACTCCGTGCGCGTCGTGCCCTGAAAGACCGAGACACCCGTGCCAACCATACCGGGGCGCACCTCGCTCACCGGCATGAACGGCTTGCTTGCGTCTGGCGGCGCAGACGCCCTCACTGGCACCAGCGCGAGCCACGCGCCAGCGAGTGCGGCAAGCACCACTCCAAAGGCTCGACAGATAGTCATTGAACGGGACGCGAACGAGACGTCGCTCAGAGCCGTTATAGCATGAATCTGCGGATGAGGTGACCGACGGCGTCACCTGCCGTCCAGGCTCAGAACGGCGTCCTGGGCGCGGAGGGTCTTGGTGAGGGCCTGCATGTCGACATCCTGCACGGGGATCTGTCGATCGAGAGCCATCTTCGCCGCGACGCCGGCGGCGTGGCCGATGATCATATACTGTGGCTCCATCCGTAACGTCGAGTAGGCCACGTGCGTGGCAGAAAAGCAGACCGGCACGAGGAGGTTCGTCGCCTCGCCCCGCTTGGGCAACATGAGGCGGTACGGTATCTGGTAGGGCGTGACGGGCACCTGCATGTCGCCCTCGTTCTCGACGAAACCCTCGGCGTTGACGATCCGTTGGACGTTGTGAGAGTCGCTGTTGTAAGAGCCCATGCCGATGGCGTCTGGCTTGGTCAGCTCTTGCTGGATGTCCTTCTGCGACATCACGTACTCGCCGATCATCCGGCGCGCCTCACGCACGTACAGCTGGTGGGGCCAGTTGCCCGTCTCGACGAACTCGTCCTTGCACAGGCCCCACGGCGTCATCTCGTCCTGCAATGCCTTCGGCACGCGGGGATCGTTCTGCAGGAAGTAGAAGAAGCCCTGAACGTAGTCCACGTGCGCCTGCCAGATCCGCTCGCGCGTCGCGTAATCGCCTTCGGGATACTCGTAATTGCCGCCAATGTAATCGGTTGAAAACGCCCCATTGTTGTTCGTGTCGGTCTTCCCGTTGGGGAGCGGATCCGGCTTCATGACGTCTTCCAACGACCAGGGCTGCTTCAAGCGATACATCGGATCGCCCCCGTCGGGCTTGCCTGCCGCTGAGCGGTTCTTGGCGGCGTCGCGCTTGATCTTGTCCATCGCTTCCAACATCCGCGCCAGGAGCTCGTAGCGCGTGGCGTCGTACTGACGGGGTTTCGGGAACACCACGCGGTTCTCCGGCACGTTCGTCATGCAGACGCGGAAGTTGTACGCCTGCACCTTCTTGTCGGCCGAGCCGGCAGGGGCCTTGGGCTCGGGCGAGACCTCGGGCAGCGCTGTCCCATCCTCGTCTTTGGCGCGGATCTCCACTTGGAATTGATGCTTCGGGGTCCGCTCGCGCACGCCGGCGAGCGATTCTCCGTACTCGTCGACCCCTTCGCGGCCCCACGTGTACGACACGCCCGCCTGCGCCATGAGATCGCCCTCGTAGCTGGCGTCAGCGAAGATCTTGGCCTCGAAAACGGTCCCGTTCTCCATCGTGATGCGCGTCACGCGCGTGCCGTGCTTCTCCACGCCCGTCTTTTCAGCGAGGCGATGGTCGAGAAAGACCTCGACGCGAGCTTCCTTGACCAGATCTTGGAAGGTCTCCTCGGCGACGTGCGGCTCGAAGTACCAGACGAGGTCCTCCCCGTATTTCTTACCCACCCGCTCGAAGAACTCCAGCGCGTAGCCGCCGACAATCTCCTTACGGCCGAAGTCAGTCCATCCTAGGCCGCCCGACACCATTCCCCCTAGGTGCTGACGCGGCTCCAGCAAGGCGACCTTCGCGCCTTCGCGGGCCGCCGCCACCGCCGTGAGCACGCCGCCGGCCGTGCCGCCGTACACCACCAGGTCGAACGTGCGGACCGTTGCTGCCGGTGCAGACGATGACGTGGCGGAGGTGATCGCGACGACCAGCGCGACGAGGCCAGCCCGCCAGAGCTGTCCCGGGCGTGAGCAGGCGGACTCGATGGAGTGGATGGCTCTCTTGTGAGGGTTCAATTTGCAGCACCTCCGAAATGGCCCCTGGGCTCCGCGCATGATACAGTCGCCGGCTTGCAGAGGGCGGACGAGATTCGAGGCGTGTCACCTTGTCACCTCGGCATCGATTGTGATAGGGTTCACCCGGTATGTTTGCGCCTTCGCGCGTTCCCTTCGCGTTTCGCTACGACCCCACGAGCTTTGGCGGCTCGTTTCGGTGGTGGTACCGAATCGTGGCCGGAGGGGCGGAGGCCTGAATCGCGCGCAGAACAGTAACACCGAGCGCACGACGAACGAACGAATCGAGCCCCTTCAGCCACCGGTTGAAGGGGCTTTTTTCATTATGGCCCTCCCAACCCGCCTGTGCGGCACCGTGACGGCCGCGACGGTCGATGACCTGCGTCGCGCCCGCGACGAGGTGAGCGTCCTCGCGGACCTGGTCGAGC
>JBOGIN010000275.1:0-7931 GCA_050742275.1 Vicinamibacteraceae bacterium | reverse complement strand
GGTTGCCGCGAGCATCTTCCGTGATCCAGGAGAACGAGCGGCGCCCGGCGTCGGCGAGGATGGCGAGATTGGCGAACGGCACGAAGCGCTCGGCGGCTTCGTCGAACCGGACGATGCCGCTGTCGGTGACAAAGAGCGGCCGGCCGGCGGCTTCATGGATCGAGATGCGGCCGGTGAGCGCCTCTTCGCCCAGCGGATATGCCGTGACGCGGCGGCTTCTCAGGTTCGGGCGCCGGTCGGCGTCGTCGGCGAGCGGCTCGGTGAAATCGATGCGGATGACACGCTGGCGGAGCGACACCAGCCAGAGCGCGCCGCTCTCACCTTCGGCAATCGACGTGATGGTCTCGTCGATGCCGTCGATTCGCCCTTCGTCGCGCCAGACCCCGTCGGTCAGACGAAGCGAGGCTACCCCCTCGGACAGTCCGACGTAGACGCGCCGCGGGTCCAGGCGCGAGCGATACAGCGTCCGCGGGACCGAGGCGTAGGTGACGACGCGCCGGGAGCGCTGCCCGTGCACCTCGTGAACCGCGTCGCGCGACGAGACGAGGAGGCGTCCCTCCGTGCTGACGAACGACCAGGCCGGTGGCTCGATGTCGGCGATCCTATGAAAGCGTAGCGACCGCGGGGCCGTGAGGCGTGCGGCGAAGAGTCCCTTGTAGCCTCGGACGTAGAGCGTCTCGTCGTGCTCGACGACCTCCCGCCACTCGCGCTCGAGGCCCGATCCCTCGTCGAACGCCGTGAAGGGAGAAGCCACCTCGACACGGCTGACGCCCTTTTGCAGTCCCAACCAGAGGCCACCCTGGCTGTCGGGCAGGACGGCATGGACGTGGTTGTCCTGCAGGCCGCTGGCCTGATCGATCTGCTGGAGGACCGCTCCCCGCGGGTCCACGATGATGACGCCGCGGAGCATCGTGGCGAGCGCAAACGATCCATCCTGCAGCACGGCGCCATCGAGCAGCTCGTCCCCGCCTGCCTGTTCGGCGGCGGACGATCGCAGCGGTTCGAACGACTCCCCGCGTTGGCGGAAGAGCTCCCAGGCACGTGTGCCGACCAGGATACCCTCGCGATCCCCCAGCGAGTATGCGAGCAGCACGGTGATCTCGTTGCGGGTGAACCGCTCTCCTCCCGGCACCGGCTGGAGCGACCCGCGGACGAGCTGCATCAGCCCGGCGTCCTGTTGGACGTAGAGCCGGCCCCCGGCGGAGAAGATCTGCGAGACGGATTCCATCTCGCGGCAGGCGAGCGTGCTGTCGAAATGGCACAACTTCGTCCTGGCCTGGAAGTACACGTCGCCGGATGGCGTGGGGATGGGCGTGAAGAGCTGATCGAAGCTCGGATCCTTCCGCGCTTCGGACGGCAGGAGTGAGATGAACTCGAGCTGTCCGAGCGCGTCGGCGCCCAGATACCCGAAATCGCCTCGCGCGCCTACGTAGATGCGCCCGGCGTCGTCCATCGCCAGCGATTGGACCCCGAGCCGGGACGGCAGCTCGATGAGGCGCCACGTGCGGCCGTCGTACTCCAGCACGCCAGCGTTGTTGGCGAAGTACATCACGCCGCGCCGGTCTTGGATGACGTCCCAGTGCTGTACCTCCGCGCCGAAGTCGCGTCGGCTGTAGTTGTGAATCAACGGCTTGCCGAGCCGCTCCTGCGCGACGCAGGGAGCGAGGCTGCCGAGAGCCAACATGATGACCGGCGCAGCGCACACGCGGAGCAGCGTGCGCTGGCAATGGTGGTTTGACAAGAACTGATCCTTCGACATCCCGAGCGGTCCGACCTCTCGCGGGTCGCCCAGCGTCCGAGACATCTCGAACGGCCTAGACGTCCCTCATCACGAAACGCTCTAGCTGTGCGGATTGTGGGGGTGGGCGCCAAGGCAGACGCTAAAGCACGACAATGCGCTTGTCAAGCATCTTTCAGGCGACGTGTCGGTAGCATTTGAAATGTCCGCGTGAATTAGTACGTGAAATGTCCGGTCCGAGGGCGGGTAGGGTAGCGGCATGAGCTATCCGGATCCCGCGGTGGAGCGGGCGATGAAGGTTCAAGAGGTGATTTTGCGGGCAGCCAGTGGACAGATTTGGTGGTGGCAGGCGGCGGAGATCCTCGGGATCTCGGATCGGCAAATGCGCCGTTGGCGGGAGCGCTATGAGGCCGAGGGCTACGACGGACTGTTCGATCGGCGTCGGCAGCCACCAAGCCCGAAACGCGTGCCGCTGGCGACGGTCGAGCGCGTGCTGCAGCTCTATCGCACGACGTATTACGACTTCAACGTGCGGCACTTCCACGAGCTGTTGGTGGAGCGCCACGACGTCGAGCTCAGTTACAGCTGGGTGAAGACCGCGCTGCAGACGGCCGGCTTGGTGCCGCGGCGGAAGAAGCGCGGGCCCCATCGGCGGCGGCGCGAGCGCCGGCCGCTGCCGGGAATGCTGTTGCATCTGGATGCCAGCCGCCATGCGTGGCTGCCGGGCGGCCAGCACGATCTGGTGAGCGTGAGTGACGACGCGACCAACGAGGTCTACTATGCGCGCCTGGTGCGGGAGGAAGACACCCGCGAGGTGCTGCGCGCGCTGGCCGCGGTGGTGGGCACGCACGGGGTGTTCTGCGCGCTCTACACGGACCGGGCGAGTCACTTCACGCACACGCCGACGGCGGGCCAGCGGAAGGCGCAAACCCAGGTCGAGCGAGCGCTCCAGCAACGAGGCATTGAGCTCATCCTGGCCCACTCGCCGCAGGCGCGCGGGCGGAAAGAGCGGCTCTATGGCACGTTACAGGGGCGGTGGCCGCAAGAGCTCCGGCTGCGGGGCATTCGGACCCTCGAGGCGGCGAATGCCTGGCTGACCGATCACGGGATCGCCGCGTTCAATCAGCGGTTTCGCGTGGCCCCGGCGCAAGCCGGCACGGCGTTCGTCCCGACGACGGCCGATCTGGGGCGCGTCTTCTCCGTGCAGTATGAGCGCACGGTCAACAACGCCAACACCGTGCAGGTCGGCCGGCGCTTCTTCCAGATTGGGGCCACCGCGTTGCGGTGCCATTTCGCGAAATGCCGCGTCACGGTCCACGAGCATCTGGATGCAACCTGGAGCATTACGTATGGGCCGCACACGATTGGGCGCTACGACGCCGCAGGGCACCCGCTGCCGACTTCCTCGGCACCGGCAGCGTAAGCGAGCGGCCCAGCCGGGGCAAGGGTCCGCGCGCGCCGCGCGCCGGCCTTCGGCCGCCCTTGCCCCGGCTGGCCCCCTCGCTTCTTTCGGAAGACAGCCGAGGATGAGATGAACATGACCGGACACTTCACTTGCTAATTCGACCGGACATCTTGACGTACTACCGACAGCATCTTTCAGGCGACGTAAGTGATGATCTTTGCGACCCGAAGGAATAGACGGGCCACGCGCCGCCGAGTAGCCTCACCACCACGAGATCGTGCTTGGTGGGAGGGATGGATGCGTCGTTGTGGATGGGTCGTTGCGCTTTGCCTCGTTCTCGCAAGCCGCGCATGGGCGCAGCTCGCCAGCCAAACGGCGCTGGTCGGCACCGTCAGTGACGCCACCGGGAGCGTCGTGCCTGGGGCCGTTGTCGTCGCCGTCAACGTGGGCACACAGGATACGTACGAGACGGTCACGAACGCGCAGGGCCAGTACACGATCCAGTTCGTCCGCGCTGGGACGTACGAGATCACGGTGACACTCGCCGGCTTTCAAACCGTGAGGCGGTCCGGCCTCGAGGTCGCCAGCAACCAGGTCGTGCGCGCGGACGCCGTCCTCCAGATCGGCGATTTGGCCGAGACGCTCGAGGTCGTCGGCGCCACCCCTGCTCTCGACACCGACCGGGCCACTATCGCGGAGACGCTGAACCAACGCCTCGTTTCAGAGGCGCCGCTCAGCGGACGCAACGTCTGGAGCCTCGCCGGCACGACACCCGGCGTCCTCGCCGGCAGCTCGAGCTTCACCGGCGCCGGCCAGCGGGCGCCGCAAAATAGCCTGTCGCTCGACGGCATCAACGCCGCCGCCAACTTCACGACCCAGACCAGCATGCGGCCGATTGCCGACGCCGTGACCGAGGTCGAGGTGCAGACAGGCAGCACCTCTGCCGAGTACGGCTCCTATCTCGGCGTCCACGTCAACGTCGTCACCAAGAGCGGCACCAACGACCCGCACGGCTCCATCTTCGAGTTCTTCCAAGACGATGCGTTCGACGCCCGCGGATACTTCGAGGACCGGGCGGAGCCACCCAACCCGAGGCGGTATCATCAGTTCGGCGTTCAGATGGACGGGCCCGTCGTGCTGCCGTCGCTCTACGACGGCCGCAACCGAACGTTCTTCATGATGGCCTACGAAGGCATCCGCCACGACATACAGGAAACCTCGATCGAGTCGGTGCTCACGGAGCGCATGCGCCGCGGAGACTTCTCGGGGCTCGACGGCGCGATCCTGAATCCGGTTAGCGGACAGCCGTATCCCGGCAACATCGTGCCCGCTTCCGATTTGTCCCCAATCTCGCAACGCGTGCTCGAGTACATCCCGCTGCCGAACGGCGAGGGAACGGCGGCTAACCTGGTGGCCACGACAACAGAGACGATCAGGACGAATCAGGTCCTGTGGCGGACGGATCAGAACGTCGGCAACAAAGTGCGGCTGTACGTGCGCTACAACTGGCGCGACCAGGTCGAGGGCGGCCTCGGCGTGATTCCAGCCAACTCGTCCGATACGCCCCAGAGCGACCACAACACGCTGGTCGCCTACACGCACACGCTGACGCCGAGGCTCGTCAACGACTTTCGCATTGGTTATCACACCGTGACCGAGTCGAACCTCGGATACTTCCTCAACAACAACCTGCTCGACGCCGGCTCCCAGCTGGGAATTCCAGGCTTCGACGCGGACGTCCGGTACGGCAACCCCGGCCTGCCAATCTTCTCCATTACGGGATTCAGCGGCGTCCAGAGCGGCAACGCCAATTGGACGCAAGGCGACGCCACGTTTCAGATGTCGAACGTTCTCGCCTACACGCGGGGAACGCACAACATTCGCACAGGCTTCGACCTGCGGCGGCTCGGCACCGAGCGCGGGACCTTCAACGAGCGCCGCGGCCTGTTCACCTTCAACGGACAGATCACCGGGTACGCGCCGGCCGATTTCATGCTGGGTTACCCACAGCGCGTGACGACACCCGCAGACCAGGTGATCAACGACATCCGCGGATGGCGCAACGGGTTCTTCGTCAACGACGCCTGGCAGGTCAGCCGCAAGGTCACGCTCAACGTGGGCCTCCGCTACGAGCTGCAGCTCGTCCCGTATACGGTCAACGGCAACGCCTCGATGCTGAACGAGGATCAAACGGCCATCATCCCAGAGCGTCCCACACCGGGCTTCAAGTTCCACGACCCGAACCTGCTCGACTTCGCGCCGCGCGTCGGCATCGCCTACCGCGCCACCGAGAAGACCGTCGTGCGGGCCGGCTTCGGCATCTACTACAATCCAAATCACTTCAACAACTTCACGCTGTTGACCAACAATCCGCCGTTCACGACGCAGTTCCTCTTCATCTCGGATCCGGCGAGCCCCACGCTGACGCTGGAGAGCCCCATGGGCGAGGCGGGTCCTGCTTCGAAGCCGAACATCATCACGCCCAATCGTCACCTCCCGAGCGCGCGCAAGGACCAGTGGAGCCTCGACCTCCAGCGCCAACTCTGGGCCGACGGCGTCCTCGACCTCCAGTACGTCGGATCCCACACGCGGAACCTCGATCGGAGCTTCTTCAACAACACGCCGTTGCCGGGCCCCGGGGCGGTCGCGGACCGGCGGCCCAACCCGCTGTTCGGCGAGATCAGGACCTTCCAGAACGACATGACCGCCGACTACCACGCGGTGAGCGTCATCCTGCGCCAGCGCTGGAGCCGCGGCTTCCAGGCTGCCGCGCACTACACGTGGTCGCGCACACGAGACATCACCGACCACTCGAACAACAACGCCGGCAGGAGCACCCAAGACCCGTACAACCCACGCGCCGACTACGGTCCAGCGTACTGGGACGTGCCGCACCGCTTCGTTGCCAGCTACGTCTACGAGCTGCCGTTCTTCGAAGGCTCGCGGCAGCGGTTGCTGCGTCACCTGTTCGGCGGCTGGCAACTGAGCGGCATTACGACGATCGAGAGCGGACGCCCCTTCGACGTGCGGATCGATCAGGACGTGGCCAACACCGGCCACTCGCCCCAACGGCCCGATATAATCGGTACGGCGACCGACAACTGCGGCGAACGGCTCGTCGACTGTATCGACGCCTCCGCGTTCCAGATGCCCGGCCCATACACGTACGGCAACACGCCGCGGAACGTCCTCCGCGGGCCGGGCCGCGTCACAACCGATCTGTCGCTCGTCAAGAACGTTCCAATCGGCCGCGGCGCCCGGCTCCAGCTCCGGGCGGAGGCGTTCAATCTGTTCAACCGGCCGAACTTCGACAACCCGGACGCGATGTTCGACACGGCGAACTTCGGGAGAATCACCTCAGCCCAGAGCATGCGCCAGGTGCAGCTGGGCGCCAAGATCATCTTCTAATCCCGGGACGGGAGGGCTCATGCGCCTGATACTCACAATTGTCGTGCTGTTGGGAATGAGCGGCTCCGCCTTCGGACAGGAGTACGACCTCGTGCTGAAGGGCGGACATGTCATCGATGGCAAGAACGGACTGAGCGCCGTGCGCGACGTCGCCATCAAGGATGGGCGAATCGCCGCGGTGGCGTCCGACATCCCAGCGTCGCAGGCGTTCAAGACCTTGGATGTCTCGGGCCTGTACGTGACACCCGGCCTGATCGACATCCATGGCCACGTCTACCGGCCGACCGTCGGCCAGGAGCTTGGCGCGCGCACCAACGCCGTCTTTCCAGACGGCTTCAGCTTCCGCGCCGGCGTGACGACGTTCGTCGATCCAGGCGGATCCGGCTGGCGAAACTTCGAGGACATGAAGCAGCGCATCATCGATGGATCCAGGACGCGCGTCCTCGCGTTCATCAACATCGTCGGCCGTGGCAGCGCCGGGGGGAAGTACGAGCAGGATCTCTCCGACATGGAGGTGGAGCCGACGGCGGCCATGGCGCTCAAGCACAAGGATGTGATCGTCGGCGTGAAGACGGCTCATTACTCGGGCCCCGAATGGGAGCCGTTCGCACGCGCGGTGGAGGTGGGTAAGAAGGCGGACATTCCCGTCATGGTGGACTTCGGCAGTGCCCGTGTCCGCACGATCGCCGAGCTGTTCACGAAGTACCTGCGCCCCGGAGACATCTTCACCCACATGTACGGCGGAAGCCGCGGCGAGCAGGACGAGAAGAGTTTCGGGCCGAGCCAGGCGATGATTGACGGGCGCAAGCGCGGCATCATCTTCGACGTCGGCCACGGCGCCGGCAGCTTCCGCTGGCGCGTCGCCGTGCCGATGATGAAGGCTGGCTTCCTACCGGACACGATCTCGACCGACCTCCACCCGCGGAGCATGAACACCGGCTTGAAGGACATGCTCAACCTGATGAGCAAGTTCCTCGCCCTTGGCATGACGCTCGACCAGATCGTGATGGCAAACACGTGGAGCGCCGCCAAGGCGGTCAAGCAAGAGCAGTTGGGGCACCTCTCGGTGGGCGCGATTGCCGACGTCGCCGTCCTGCGCGTGGAGCAGGGGAGCTTCGGCTTCATCGACGTGCACGGCGCGCGGATGGAGGGTAAGCAGCGACTCGTCTGCGAGCTGACGCTGCGCGACGGCAAGGTCGTCTACGACCTCAACGGCAGGGCGGCGCCAGGCTGGGACACGCTGCCGCCAGGCTATCGCGACCAGGGCGATCCACGGTGGGACGCCTACGCCGAACCGCCACGATCCCAATCGTCCCAACCGTAGAGGATCGAGGCGCCTGGCCAGTCCGCGTCACGCACGTAGCGCGCGGCCATGTAGCG
>JBOGIN010000274.1:0-2103 GCA_050742275.1 Vicinamibacteraceae bacterium | reverse complement strand
GTGCTGGGACGTAGCTCGCCAGCGCAGCAGCGGCAACGAGGCCGAGCGAGACGATGATGTACGTTATGGGGTCCAGCCGGCTGATCCCGAACAGCAGGGAGGCCATCAGTTGCGTGAGCACTGCGGCGCCGGCCAGTCCGCAGACCACACCAATGGTCGCCAGGACCAGCCCGTGGCGGACGAACATTCGCTCGAGCTGACCGTGCTGTGCGCCCAGTGCCACGCGGATGCCGATCTCCCGCGTCCGCTGTGACACCGCGTAGGCAATCACACCGTAGATGCCCACAACGCCCAGCAAGAGCGCCATGCCCGCTGCGATAGCCAGCATCACGAGTGTGAATGATGTCCGTGCGAGCGAGCGGCCGTACACATCTCCCAGCGTGTGGATTTGCGCGAGCGGCACGTTGGCATTCACGGCCCAGATTGCTCGTCGAATCTCCTCGAGAAACCCTTCGGTGCTCGTCCGGCTGCTGCGGATGGCAAAGGACACCGACCGTGGGACTTGAACCGGTGTGTCGTTGAAGTTCTCGATGACCGCCGGCCAATACACGATGGCTGGCGGCTGCTCGTGCACGCCGTCGTCATGCACGTCTCCGACGACGCCGACGATTTCACGCCAGGGATTCGTGCGGCCCTCGCGGACATGCTTGCCAAGCGCCGCAGCCGGTCTCTGCCACAGCTCACGCGCGAGGTTCTCGGAGATCATGACCACGGCCTTGCGCTCAGATAGCTCGGCCCACGTGAAGTCGCGCCCCGCAACGAGCGGTGTGCCGAAGGTCCGAAAGAATCCTGGTGACACGAACTTGAATCGGTGCGTGGGAGGGCTCTGCTCGTCGGTCAACGGCTGCCGTTCGGCGAACAGTGTGCCGATGGCATAACCCTCCAGCGGTGCGAAGCTCGTGAACGAGACCGCAGAGACGCCTGGGAGGGCGGCAATCCCGTCGCGCATCGCGCGCTGCATGCGGAAGACCTGCTCTGCGTCCGCCACCTGCGTCTCGGGAATCACCACATTCACCAATTGGACGTGGTCTGGATCGTCGAACCCCGGGTGCACGGCGCGCAGTGCCAGGAAGGTACGGACCATGAGGCCGGAGCCAACCAGGAGCATCAATGCCAGCGCCACCTGGACGACGACCAACGTGTCGCGCGCACGATGACGCTCCTTGCTCGCACTCGACGTGCGCCCGCTGCCTCGAAGCGCTCGGGCGATCTGCGGGCCGGCGTGCTTGGCTACCGGAAGGCACCCGAACAGGAGGCCCGAAAGCACCGAGACGATGAGCGTGAACAATAGGGACGTCGAATCGACGGTGATCTCATTGAGCCGCGGCAATGTCGCAGGCCCGATGGCAACCAGCAGCCGCAGCGCCGCAAACGCCAGCGCGACGCCCAGCGCTCCACCGAACAGCCCCAGCACCAAGCTCTCGACGAGCAGCTCACGTGCGATGCGTCCCCATCCCGCGCCGAGCGCCGCGCGAATCACCAGCTCGTGCTGGCGCCCTTCCGCCCGGACCAGAAGGAGATTCGCCACATTGGCGGACGCGACGAGCAGCACGATCGTAATCGTGCCCATCAGCACGCACAGCACGCCCCCGACATCGCCTATCACCTCCTCCTTCAGCGGGCGCACAGTCGGCGTCAGCCGGAGACTCTCCATGAACGCTCGGTCCTCTCCGGGTAATGGCGGCCAGCTGTTCAACCCAATGGGAATCATCCGAGCGACGTCTGCGTGGGCTTGCGCCAACGTCACGCCGGGCCTCAACCGCGCGAGCCCTCCAAAGCTGAACTCGCCCACGTACAGCTCGTCGCGCTCGACGCGGAAGGGTCGGATGAGATCCGGATCGCCATTCAGGAATCGGAACCCTGCGGGCATGACGCCGATCACGGTCTGCGGTCGTGAATCCACGGTCAGGCGCCGGCCAATTACCGAGTGGTCACGGCCGTAACGACGTTGCCAGTAGCCGTAGGTGAGCATCACGGTTTCCGGAGCTCCAGGCGTGTGGTCCTTCTCCAAGAACGCGCGTCCAAGTTGCGGTTGCGCGCCGAGTGCCTGCAGAGTGCCATGGCTAACAAACAGGCTTTCGACCTGCTCCGGCTCCCCCAGTC
>JBOGIN010000273.1:0-2399 GCA_050742275.1 Vicinamibacteraceae bacterium | reverse complement strand
GACGTCCACGCCCCTCGTAATCCAGTTCTCGACCAGCTCGTTTTGTCGTGCCGCATCAAGGCTCGTTGGGCCGTCCCAAATCAAATCGATGCCAAGCTCCTGTGCCGCTTCCACGGCGCCGGTGCGGCAGCTCACGAAGTATGGGTCGCCTTTGGCTTTCGGCATCACGGCAACTACCGGTCGGCGTGCGCCGGCTGGCGCGCCAGCGCCGCCGCCGGGCGCCGGCTGGATGGATCGCACCAGCCAGACGTTCGTGCCGGCTACCAGGATCGCGCCGCCGAGGATCGCGCCGCACAGGATCGCAACTTGGCTGTTCTTCACAGGTGTCTCCTCTGCCTCGGCATGTGCGCCGGTCAGGGTGTGTCCCCGGGCTCGTAGACGGTCGACAGCAATCGTCGCCACCAGGAGCGCGCCGGTCAGGACGCCGGTGAGCTCGGAAGGCAACGCCGCCAGGTGCAAGCCGTTCTTCAGGATGGAGAGGGCCGCCAGGCCAAGCAGTGTGCCCCACAGGCTGCCCCGCCCGCCGAACACGGAGGTGCCGCCGAGCACGACGGCTGTAATCGCATCCAGCTCGTAGCCGGTTCCCGCATCCGACCTCGCCTGGCCGAGGTGCGCCACGTAGATGAGCGCGGCGACACCGGAGATCAGGCCGGCGAGAAGATAGACGAGCGCGACGCGCCTCGAGACGGGAATCCCGGCATACCGGGCGCCAGCCGCCGAGAATCCAATCGCGTACAGCGCACGGCCGACGACCGAGCGGTGCAGCAGGACGACATAGCCGACCAGGACGAGCAGGAAGATCGGAAGCTGCGCCGGCACGACGCTCCACAGGTATCCCTGTCCCAACGACAAGAAGCCGCTCGGAAACTCCGTGTAGTTCACCGCGCCGCGCGTGATACCCTCCGCCAGCCCACGGAACAACGAGAACGACCCCAGCGTGACGATGAGCGGCGGCAGGTTGAGGCGGGCAATCAAGAGCGCGTTCAACGCGCCGCCCGCCAGGCCGACGAGCAGGGCGATCGAAGCCGCAGCCGGCAGCGGGAGCCCCCAGTCGTGATACGCCGCACCGAAGAGAACCGCCGCCAGGCCGAGCAGCGAGCCGACGGAGAGATCGATGCCTCCCGTGATGATGATGGGTGTGAGCGCGATCGCGAGCAGGCCCAGCTCGACGCTCAGCCTCGTTACCTCGAACCCGTTGCCGACGGTGAGGAAGTTTGGCGCGATGGCGGAGAAGATGACAATCTCGGCGAGCAGCGCGACGAGCAGACCCCACTCGAAACGCAAGGGGCGAGGGGCAAGGGAGGACGGGCGAGGGGCCGGGGGCGAGGGGCGAGTAGGCATCAAGGTCTACGTAGGAGTGGGAGCTCGTTCTATGCTGGGGCGGGACCAGAAGAGCGTGACGTCAATCCGCGCGTTTCGCCCCTCGTCCTGCCCTCGCCCCTCGCCCCTTGCCCCTTCCTTCCGCGGAGCGCATCGAGCCCCACGGCGCCCAGGATGATGGCGCCCTGAATCGCCCGCTCCCAGTAGGCGCTGACGCCCAGGAACGTCAGCCCCGGGCCAATGGCGCTCAGGAGCACGACCCCGAGCAGCGTGCCCACGATGTTTCCTTGACCTCCGCGAATGGACGCCCCGCCCACGACCACGGCGGCAATCACCTCCATCTCGAGACCCAATCCCGCGTTGGCTGGGATCTGGTTGAAGCGTACCGCGTTCAGCACCGCGGCAAGGCCGGTCAACGCGCCTGCCGCCGAGAACACGCACAGCTTGACGAACGCGGTGTCGAATCCCGCGAGCCGCGCGGCATCCGCGTTCGATCCGGTCGCGTAGATGGCGCGTCCCACGGCCAGATAGCGCATCCCCCACGCCATCGTCCCGACGAGGACGATGGCGACGACGCTCATGGCGACCGGGTACAGCGCCTGCGTCAATCCAAGCCACTGGAATCCCGCCGGCAGATCCTGCACCCACGTGCCCTCGGTGCTCCATCGCAGCGCATCACGCAGCGCCACCATGGTCGCCAGCGTAACGACGATTGAAGGCACGCGGACCTTGGCGACCAGCAGGCCGTTCATGACGCCCAGGGCCGCGCCGACAGCGCACGCGGCGAGGCCCGCGGCGGGTACGGGAAGACCTGCCTTGGCCGCCAGGCCGGCCGCGACGCCGCACACCGCAAACACCGATCCCACGGAGATGTCGATCTCACCGGTCAAGATGACGAGCGTGGCGCCGAGCGCGACGATCAACACCGGCAGATTCGCGAGAAAGAGATCCCTGAGATTGGCGCGCGCGAAATAGCCAGGAGCGATGACCGCGAGGACGATCGCCAATGCCACGATCGCGATGACAACGGAGACCTCTCGACGGTGGCGTTTCAGCATGTGGTAGTTGCCGTTCTACAC
>JBOGIN010000272.1:0-3679 GCA_050742275.1 Vicinamibacteraceae bacterium | reverse complement strand
ATGCTGACCATCCGACCTGACGAGCCGCTTGCCGTCGCCGTGACGGAAGCCATCCACACGGGCAACGTCGACGCGCTGAAACAGATGCTCAGAGAGAATCCGGAGCTCGCCACTGCGAGGATTGGCGACAAGGACGCCTGCGCCGGTGGCCCGATGTCGCGCACGCTCCTCCACGTCGCGACGGATTGGCCCGGTCACTTTCCAAACGGCGCCGCCACCGTGGCTGCGCTCGTCGAAGCCGGTGCTGATGTCAACGCTCGCTTTACCGGACCGCATACGGAAACGCCGCTCCATTGGGCAGCGAGCAGTGACGATGTGGAGGTGCTCGACGCGCTGCTCGACGCTGGCGCCGACATCGAGGCATCCGGCGCGGTGATCGCCGGAGGCACCCCTTTGTCAGACGCGGTCGCCTTCGGCCAATGGAACACGGCGCGCCGCCTCGTGGCGCGCGGCGCGAAGACGCCGCTTCGCGAGGCGGCGGCGCTCGGGCTGATGGACCGCGTCGAGCGGCGGTGGTCCGGGGCAGCTCCACCCACACCAGACGAGGTCACGCAGGCGTTCTGGTATGCGTGCCACGGTGGACAACAGCGCGCCGCAGCGTATCTTCTCGAGCGAGGCGCTCAACTGAATTGGGTATCCAGATGGGACCAGTTGACACCACTCGATGCCGCACGACGCAGCGGTCATGCCCAGGTGGTCGAATGGCTGTGCCTTTGCGGCGCCAAGTCCGCCAGCGAGCTTCGTTAACCAGCTACGTTCCTGCCCTCCGCGGCCCGCGTGCTGATCAATGGTGGCGTTGCCTGCCGAGTGACACAATCACTCGCCCATGCCACAACCCGCATCGCGCGTGCCATTGAGAATTTCTCACACCTGACAATCGGTATATAAGCACCTCCGTTGCGGCATCGCCTGGAGGTCGAGGTGACACCACCGCGGATCTTCTACTTCGCCTACAGCCATCAGCGGCCGACGGGAGGTCAAAAGCATACCTATCGGCATGTCGACATCCTGACATCACACGGCTACGAGGCGTACGTGTTTCATCTACGGGAAGGCTTCCAACTCACATGGTTCGATCACGGGACGCGCGTCATCGGTCCCAGCGAGCTGAAGCGGCTGTACGACCCGTCGCGGGACTATGTGGTTCTGCCAGAAGACTTGATGCGAGAGACGGAGGCATTTCCTGGCAGGCTCGTCATCTTCGACAAGAATGCTTTTACCGGACTCACGGCGCTCGGCGCAAACGCGACACCGGCCTCCCCGCATCTGTCGAAGCGCGTCGTGGCGGTCCTGTGTGTGTCCGAGCACAACGAGAGACTCCTGCGCTTCGTGCATCCCGAGTTGCCGATCTACCGCGTTCGCTCGGAGATTCGACCCGACCTATTCCGCTACCGGCCGCTGGACGCGAAGGCACGAACTATCGTCATGATCGCAAAACCCCGTGACCTGACCATGCCGCTGTTTCATGCGCTTATGGCTCGCGCGGACGCTGGATTGAACAAGGGGTTGGACTTCAGATGGACGTTTCTCGGGGATCGATCGGAATCGGACACCGCGCGCCAGCTTCAGGATGCGCTACTGCTTCTGTTTACGAGCATCACTGAAGGGTTGCCGCGGCTGCCGCGCGAAGCACTCTCCTGCGGCTGCGTGGTTGCTGCGTTCAAAGCAGGCCCGCTCTCTGAGTGCCTGCCGGCGGCGGCGCTGTTCGAGTATGGCGATCTTGCGGCAATGGCGAGG
Source organism: Vicinamibacteraceae bacterium (assembly GCA_050742275.1). Classification (GTDB taxonomy): domain Bacteria; phylum Acidobacteriota; class Vicinamibacteria; order Vicinamibacterales; family Vicinamibacteraceae; genus WHTT01. Next base: position 1,942 of record JBOGIN010000272.1, on the reverse strand, counting down.
TTTGCCGAAGACGTCATGGATAGCTACCCCACGAACGTCGGCAAATGGCGCGACCTCGTCGATGAGGGGCGGGCCATGGCGGCTGGCTATTCGCCGGAAGAACAGGAGACGAGCGTGCTTGCCGCGTGGGAAGAGATCACACAGTCATCGCGAACGTGGATGGCGAGATGAGTGCGAGTGAGGGCTACGCCGTGGTCGTGCACGTGGGACCAGAACGGATTGAGTTGCAGCGGCTCTCGGACCTCATGGCGAGCTTCGACGCCTGGGAGCGGCGGCAGTGGTATTGGGTGCTCATCGACGACTCGACCGAAGACCGATGCCTGCTCCAGCACGTGCGTCTGCCGCGAGGCTCGAAGGGCGTGAGTCTCCGGAATCCGCGTCCCCGAACCGATGGAGGGAGGCTGATGCGGCTGGGAGCCGGGACGCTCGCTGCCACGGCGCATGTCCGGGCACATGCACACGCACGATTCGTCCTCAAGATCGACACAGATGCCCTGGTGATTGGGCCGTTCGTCGACGCCATTACCACCATCCTCATGCGCGAGCCGGGCGCGGGCATCGTCGGAACGATTGGCGATAGCAGCAATCCAGCACGACGGAACGTGCGGAAGCTCGAGATGGTCCCGCGCTTGGTGCGGATGCTCCAGCTCCTGCCGGAGCCGACGCCAGGCGTGCCGCCGGCTGACGCGACGATCGACGTGAAGGGACTCGGGTGCGTGACGCCGCTGCAGAGGCACGCCCTCGCACAGGTCGGTCCGCACATCCGAAAGGCCCTGGAGAACGGATTCACGACCCTTCGCTACTGTCAGGGCGGCGCGTACGTGATGACGCCGGCGCTCGTTCAGCGCATGGCCGAGGCTGGCTACTTCGACACGTCTCACGCCTGGACGCACATTTCCGTTGGCGAGGATGTCCTCATGGCGATGTACGCCAGCGCTGTGGGTCTCCGCTTGGTCGATTGCTGTGGAGCGTCTCAACCGTTCGCGGTTCAGTGGAGGGGCCTGCCATATGAACCGAGCGCTCTCATCGCGAATGGACATGGCCTCGTTCACTCACTGAAGGGCGACCCAAGGTATTCGGAGCCTGCCTTGAGGACGTATTTTGCCGCTGCTCGTGCGGCGGCGAAAGCGGTGTGATGTGAGATTGACGTCACCTGTTCCAACGTCTGTCACCATCATGACAGCGACGTCCGCCATCGCGTCTCATCCCTCCACGGCGCTCATCGAGCGCGCCGTCGCCAGTCTGGGCGCCTTCGCGGGACTCTCCGGTTGCCGCCATCTGATTCTGTGCGACGGCTATGTCGGCGACGATAGGGAGCTCTCGGCGCGGTACGAGCTGTACAAGAAACGACTGCGTGGGCTCGCCCAGCAAGGCGGCTTCTGTACGAGCGTCGCGATTATCGAGTTGGAAGAGGCAGTCGGACTGCCGGGTGTCATCCTGCACGGGGCATCCCGCGTGAGAACTCCATATCTGCTCGTATTCGAGCACGATTGGGAGATCGTACGGCCCATCGACACAGCCGGGATCGTTCGAACCTTTGCGCAGTATCGAGGCGTGCAGAACATCCGCTTGAACAAGCGGCGAACAACGGTATGTGGATGGGACACAATTCTCGACCCAGACTCGATGATGAGAGCGGTGCCCCTGACGCGGACGTCCTGCTGGTCGGGAACTCCGCATTTCGCGAAGATGTCGCACTACCAGCGCGTGGTGCTTCCCAGCATCCGTGAGCGGCTGGGCGGTGGGACCTTGGGCTACGAGGATCCCGTCCATCTCTCGTACGTTCGGGACATCAGGAGGGTGGGGTTCGATCGCGCACAACGGGATTGGGGCGTGTTCATCTACGGTCGAATGGGAGATCCGCCGTCGGTCCTTCACCTCGATGGTGCACACACTCCCGGCCTCGAGACGATCGTTCACTGAAGGTGGCTTCTTCGCCCCG
>JBOGIN010000271.1:0-3006 GCA_050742275.1 Vicinamibacteraceae bacterium | reverse complement strand
TGAAGGTGACGACGTCGAGGCCTCGCGCCGCGAGGGCCGAGGCGCGTCCGACCATCCAGGGGTGCGTCTGGCCGGCGCCCGCGCCATGCGCCAGAATGAGGGTGGAGCCGACCGAGGCGGAGGCGCTCGGCCTGTAATGCCGGGCCGAGACCGTGGCGCCGCTTTCGAGCTCGATTGTCAAACCCTTTGGCTCAGGCATCGGTTCTAGCCAGCACAGAGACCCAGCGAAGCTGGCTCTCGAGGAAAGCGTAGTTGACGTGGTTACGCGATGGCAAGCCGCCCATGCCTGTAGTGCGCATCGACTCGGCAGATGACCCTCGCATTGCGAGCTATCGCAACATCCCCGACCGAGAGCTGCTCGTGCGTCAAGGGGTGTTCATCGCGGAGGGCCGCCTGGTCGTGCGTCGCCTGCTTGCCGCCGGAGCACCGCGCGTGCGGTCGATCCTCGTGAGCGATGCGGCCCTGGCGTCGCTGGGCGACCTGATCGATGAGGGGCGCGACGCCGCGCAGATTTACGTCGGGTCGAGGGATCTGCTGAACGCGATTGTCGGGTTCAACGTTCACCGCGGCTGTCTTGCGTGCGGCGAGCGGCCACCGCCGCTACCACTCGACGTCCTGCTTGGTTCGCCCGATCGTGCGCCGCTCATCCTGCTCGAGGCGGTTGGCAATCCGGACAACATCGGCGGGATCTTTCGCAGCGCCCGTGCATTGGGAGCACGCGGCGTCGTTCTCGATCCGCGCTGCTCGGACCCACTGTATCGCAAGGCAATCCGCGTCTCGATGGGTTCCTCTCTCGAGGTTCCCTTCGTGAAGGTGGAAGGGGAGTGGCTCCGGTCACTCGATGCCGTGAGGCGCGCTGGATGCCAATTGATTGGCTTGACGCCGGCTCCGGATGCGGCGGAGCTGGCTCACGTCCTCAGCAGGCGACGTGGTGTGCCGATAGCCTTCTTGCTGGGCCATGAGGGGTCGGGACTCTCCGACGCGGCGCGGGAACATGTCGACGCCGAGGCGCGGATTTCTATGACGCCCGGCGTCGACTCGCTCAACGTGGCCACTGCCGCCGCGATTGCGTTGTACGAGGCAGGGCGGCAAGGGAGCGAGGGGCGAGGGGCAAGGGATCTAGGGACCTAGGGGAGGGTGCCGCTCGCTAGGCTACTGCCCAATCCCTAGATCCCTAGATCCCTAGATCCCTTTACCCCTTTCCCCCCTTGCCCCTTGCCCCTTGCCCCTTGCCCCTTCCCCGACCACCCTGGCGAGTGTGTCCAGCGTCAACGCGGAGAGACCGGGAAGCACCAGATCCGCCTCGCCCAGTTGATCTGGCCCGTAAGACGTCGTGAGGGCGATGGTGTGCAGCCCCGCCGTGCGTGCCGACTGAATGCCCCACGGCGAGTCTTCAATGGCCACGGCGTGCTCCGGTCGCGCCGTTGAATCGAGCCGCCCGGTTTCATGAAGGAGCCTGAACGCACGCTCGTACGGATCCGGCGCCGGCTTGCTGCGTGGGGTATCGTCGGCTCCCACGACAACGCTGAACAGCGAGCGAAGACCGGACGGCTCGAGCATGAGCTCGATCTCCTCGCGCAGCGCGCCGGATGCGATCGCCACGGGCACTGCGGCGGCCACCTGTTCCACGCACGCGGCCGCGTCTGGAAAGAGGACCGACTCTCTTCCGGCGAGCTCGCGAAACCGCTCCGTCTTCGTGCTGGTGAGCCGTGCGACGGTCGGCTCGTCCCACCTGAGATCACGATCTGCGGCGAGCTGCAACAGCGCGTCGTGGTCGGAGTACCCGAGATAGCGCGCGTAATACTCGTCTGTCGACAGCGTGACACCGACCGTTGCCAATACCTGCTGAAGCACACGCAGGTGCAGCGGCTCACTGTTCGCCAGCACGCCGTCGAAGTCGAAGACAACCGCGGCGAGGCCATTGAGGTGTGAAGGAGCGGCCATCCGTTAACTCTCGTCTGTTGCGTCCGTTTTCATCCGTTCTCCTGCCGTCACGGGCAACGGTAACGCGTTCTCCGCTGGCGGGAAGGGGCAGTCGTAGGTTTCGTTGTAGTAGCAGTAAGGATGGTAGGCACGGTTGAAGTCGAGGTCGTACAGCCCCGTTGCCGTCCGATCGAGGTCCAGGTAACGCCCGCCTGCGTATGTGTCGGCGCCGTTGGTGGGATCGCGAAACGGGACGAACAAGCGCCGTGCTTCCCTGTCATCCGCCTCGACGAACGCGGTGACGGCCAGCTCTCGGCCAAGGAGCGTGAACTCCAGCCGGCCCGCCCGGCGCATGGGACGCTGCTTGCCGGTCGACGTCGCCATGATGATGACCGGCTCGTCAGGCGACGGCGTTAGCGCCGCTGGCGTGCGGTACCGCTCGTCGACGTCGAAATACGCTAGTGGGAGCAATGACTCGCGGCGTGCCGGTGGAACGGGAGAGTCGTCTCCGCCGCCGAACGCCTCGTCTTTCTTGGTCCGCAGCTCCTGGATGGTCGCCGGATAGTCTGCGGCATCCGGCGGCGGGGGCGCGTTCGTGCACGCTGACAACGTGAGCGCCAGAATCAAGACGCCCGGCAGGCAAATCCTCACCCCTACAGGATAGATGAAAATGAACCGGGTACGGTTTCGGGAGCGAAAGGTACCCGGTTCATTTTCCGGCTATTGGAAGGGATAACCTCCACTCGCCACCGTCGCATCCGCGAGCTGGCGCCGTAACGCGACCGTATTGACGGGCGCGCTCTTCGCGAAACGGCGTATCGCGGCGAGCGCCGTCTTCTGCAAATCGCCCTCGAGCGTCGCCGCGACAGCTTCGCGTGCCGCATGCTCGATCCGCGGCGCGACGCCATAAACGGACACCCTCGCCGCCGTCTGATGCAGATCGCTGTCGCCTGCACCGTGGAGCTGTGCCTGTTGCGCGCGGACGACGGCGCTCTCTGCAGACAATGCGTCAATTGCCATGTCCGCCACGAAGCACAGCACTTCCTGTTCCTCGCTGACACGGTCGCCCCACCGCTGCATGGC
>JBOGIN010000270.1:0-2736 GCA_050742275.1 Vicinamibacteraceae bacterium | reverse complement strand
CACGAGTATCTCGGTGATCTGCGCCGAGCCGGTGTCGGCGGGACGGCTGATCCAGGCCAATTCACCCCAATCGAGCTGATCGGAGACGATGCTTGATCCGGCGACGAATTTTGCGTTCATATCGGTTGCATCCAGTGAGACGATGCCTGTCAGAAGGTCGACGCGCCAGCCGCGTCGCCGATTGCTTCCAGTATCCCGCGCAACCCTGCCATGTTGCGGGACAGCACCTTGGCCGCATCCTCCGTGCGCTGGTGGGCAATCAACCCCGCCGGGCCGCGATATCCCGAGCGATGAATGAGCGCGATCATTTCCTGCTCGCGATCGCCTTGGCCGACGGGAATGATCTGCGGACCCGCCGCCTTCATGCCGTTGAGGTTGACCGCCATCAGATATGGCTTCAGCGTGGGAAGGACTTGCGCGAAGCGACCCAATTGTGAGTGAGCGTGATGGAAGTTGTAGGCGATGCCGACCGGCACGTCGACGACCGTTCGCAGCCGATCGATGATGGCAATCTCGTTCTCTGGCTGAGTGAACCACGCGTCGCGTCCGTGGCCGTAGAGGGCCAGCTGCAAGCCGCGCGCGGCGGCTGCCGCGACGACCGGGCGGAGGATCGCCGCCGCCTGCTCGACTCCCGGACCACTCGGCGCCTTGTCGAAGCGCTCGAGCGTGACCCACCACTGCAGTTGGAGCCGGTGTCGTGCCACGCCGTCGAGAAACATACGAATATGCGGCTCCTCGAGCGGCCTGTCGGTGTTGATGGGTGTCCAGACCGCAATCAGGTCGATGTCGTGCTCTCGGTAGGCGGCGATGTAGCTGTCGAGCTCCTTCATTCTCTCCACGTGGCGGCCGATGAAGCCGGCGCGCGTGATGCCCAGATCGCGAAGCATCCGGGCCCGCTCGGCTGGCGTCCGCGCCACGGCATCGTATTCCTCGAAGGCCCAGGCGTGCAGGTTGCCCTTGGCAAACGCGCTGCGACCGCTCGTCTCGTCGGGCGCCTGCACGGCGAGCAGACCAGAGGCCGCGCCGACGAGGAGCAGCCACAGGGCACACGCGCCAATCCGTACGAACGGCGGCTTTGTGGTCATGATCGCGGGCCCGTTCTTGCGGGCCGCAGCCTCGGCTGCGCCCCACGACGTTCACTGGCGACCCCTGCGGGCTCGCCAGAGTTCATTTGAGCGACTCGAGGTACGCCACGAGGTCGCGAAACTCCTCGACGGCCATGGCCGCCGGCAGCCCGGGAGGCATGAGCGAGAGATCCATCGCGCCCCATGACGCGATCTCCTCACGTGGGATGTCGTGCTCCTTGCCGTCGAGCATGATCAGCTGGATGTGGCGGTCGGCCTGATCGATCTGGCGCCCGGTGAGCACCTCGCCCGACTTCTTCCTGACCAGCCATCCTTGCATCTCGGGCGCGATGTCGTTCGACGGCGCGACGATGGCCTCGATCAGCTGCTGGCGGTTCGCGACGCGCGCGATGACCGAGAGGTCTGGGCCGAACGGCATCGTGGAGAACCCTGTCCCCAGGACACCGCCGCGTCCCTCCGCAACGTGACAGGTATTGCACGCGGAGTTGGTGGAGAAGAACACACGTCTCCCCGCGTCGACGTTGCCGCCCGTGGCCAGCAGCGCCTGCCAGCCCTCGACGGTCGTCGGGCGGCCCACCGACTCGCGTCCCAACATGAACTCGATCTGATTGGCCATCGTTGCGTCGCTTGCGTCTCGCTCGATCGTGGCGAGCTTCTTCGTCAGGGTGGCACGCACCTCCGGTTGGCTCGCCGCGGTGCGCAACGTGCGCGCCGCTTCCAGCCGCACGGCGGCCACGGAATCGTCGACGAGCGGCAGGAGCGATGCGCCAGGCGTAGCCGCGAGCGAGAGCAGGGCCTCGGTCCGAGCCGCCGCCTCCTGGCTGGTGTCGAACGCCACAGCGCGGAGCGTCTCGCGCGCGTCCGGCTGCTTGCTCACGGCAAGCCGACGCAGCGCCTCGAGCTGGAGCGCTTGATCCCCGGTCCGCGCGAGCCGCAGGAGAGACGCGTGCGTGGCCGGCTCGTCGATCTCCGACAGCCAGCGCAGAGCCAGCGCTCGCAGCATCGTGGGCCGCCGCTCGTCCAGCACCAGGCGCTCGATGAGCTCCGGGCTCAGATCTCGGCTGATGGCGCCTGGCGGGGTGTGCTTTGCGTAGAGCGTCTCCAGCCCCTCGTGCTGCAGGATCTGCATGGTCGCCAGCCACGTCTCGAACAGCCGCTTGCTCATGCTGCGTGTCGACACCGCGGCGTCGACCTGCGGCATCAGCGACCTGATCACTTTCTCGCCGGCCCAAACCATCGCCATTTGCACGACGTCGCCGCTCGAATCGCGCAGGCGCGGCGCGATGAGTGCTTTGGGATTCGGCACGTCCGCCTGCCGCAGCGCCAGCAGCGCCCCCAGCCGCACGCGCTCGTTGGGATGCTCGAGGTCGCCAATGACCGCGCGGCGAAAGGCCGGCTTCGCGAGCGCGGTGGCCGCCGCGCTGCGAACGAACGGATCGTCGTCGGTCAACGCCTGTCTCAGGCGCGGGTAATCACCCGCCGACGAGAGCGTGTACAGCGCGTTCAGCCGCGCCAGCGCCGGCGACGGCTCCGGCGGCGTGAATGGGGCGCGCGGCGGGACCGTCACCACGCCGTCGCGCGGCGTGACCTTCCAGATTCGCCCGCGCTTGTGCGTCGTGTAGTCGATCAGCATCCAATCGCTGATGTAGAT